>JAFLUS010000041.1 GCA_022508685.1 Prevotellaceae bacterium
GGACGTCGGATGGCAGGGGCGAGAGCCCTGTGGGTGGCCAACGGCATGAAGCGCGAGCAGATGGGCAAACCCATCATTGCCGTCGTCAATTCGTTTACCCAGTTCGTACCGGGACACACGCATCTGCACGAAGCCGGACAGATGGTCAAGCAAGAGATAGAACGCATGGGCTGCTATGCTGCCGAATTCAACACCATCGCCATCGACGACGGCATCGCCATGGGGCACGACGGCATGCTCTATTCGCTGCCCTCGCGCGACATCATCGCCGACAGCGTGGAGTACATGTGCAACGCCCACAAGGCCGACGCGATGGTGTGCATCTCCAACTGCGACAAAATCACGCCCGGCATGCTGATGGCTGCCATGCGGCTCAACATCCCCGCCGTGTTCGTCAGTGGCGGACCGATGGAGGCGGGCAAATACAAGGGTGAGCATCTCGACTTGATTGCCGCCATGGTGAAGGGAGCCGATGCCGCCGTGAGCGACGACGAACTCGCCGAAATCGAACAGCGTGCCTGTCCCGGCTGCGGCTGTTGCTCGGGCATGTTCACCGCCAACTCCATGAATGCGCTGACCGAAGCCATCGGGCTGAGCCTTCCGGGCAACGGCACCATACTTGCCACCCACGTCGAACGGCGCGAACTGATGCTGCAGGCGGCACGGCAGATTGTACACAACGCGCTGGCGTACTACGAGCAAGGCGACACGTCCGTGCTTCCGCGCAGCATCGCCACCCGCGAGGCCTTCCTCAACGCCATGACGCTCGACATCGCCATGGGCGGCAGCACCAACACCATCCTCCACCTGCTTGCCGTGGCTCAAGAGGCAGAGGCGGACTTCACGATGGCGGACATCGACGCGCTGTCGCGTCGCGTGCCCTGTCTGTGCAAACTGGCTCCGAACACGGCTCGCTACAGCGTGGAGGACTGCGGACGGGCGGGCGGCATCCTCGGCATTCTCGGCGAACTGGCGAAGGGCGGTCTGCTGCATCTCGGTGCGAAGCGCGTGAACGGGGCGACCTTGGGTGAAGACATTGACCGATACGACATACGGAAGCCGACGCCGGCGGACGAAGCGCTGCGCATCTATTCGTGCGCACCTGCGGGCAAGTTCTGCAACCAACTGGGTGCACAGGACAGCCGATGGGCGTCGTTAGACACCGACCGCGCCAACGGCTGCATCCGCGACATGGAACATGCCTACACGCGTGACGGCGGACTTGCCATTCTCTACGGCAACATCGCACAGGACGGCTGCGTGGTGAAGACGGCAGGCGTGGACGAAAGCATCTGGAAGTTCAGGGGGCCTGCCCGCGTGTTCGATTCGCAGGAAGACGCCTGTGAGGGCATTCTCGGCGGACGCGTGCAGCGCGGCGACGTGGTGGTCATCACGCACGAGGGACCGAAGGGCGGGCCCGGCATGCAGGAAATGCTCTATCCCACAAGTTATATCAAGTCGATGCACATGGGCAAGGAATGTGCACTCATCACCGACGGACGATTTTCGGGCGGTACGTCGGGACTGAGCATCGGCCACATTTCGCCCGAAGCGGCTGCCGGTGGCAACATCGGCAAGATAGTCGACGGCGACCTCATCGACATCGACATTCCCAACCGCAGCATCAACGTGCTGCTGAGCGACGAGGAACTGAACGCCCGTCCGCTGCAGCCATTGCGCCGAAACCGCGTGGTGAGCAAGTCGCTGCGGGCGTATGCACAGAGTGTAAGTTCTGCCGACAAGGGCGGAGTGAGAATCATAGAATGAATGAATAGACTGCGATGAACATGGAAAAGATGAGCGGAGCAGAGGCACTGATGCGTTCCCTCCTGCACGAAGGGGTGGAGACGCTCTTCGGCTATCCGGGCGGAGCCATCATGCCGGTGTACGATGCGCTGTACGACTACAGAGACAGACTGAACCACGTGCTCGTGCGTCACGAACAGGGTGCCGTACACGCCGCACAGGGCTATGCCCGAGTGAGCGGGCGGGTGGGGTGCGCCATTGTGACGAGCGGACCGGGTGCCACGAACACGGTGACGGGAATTGCCGACGCCATGATAGACTCCACGCCCATCGTGGTGGTGTGCGGGCAGGTCGGTACGACGCTGTTGGGTACAGACGCCTTCCAAGAGGTGGACGTCGTGGGTGTGACTACGCCCATTGCGAAATGGAGTTACCAGATACGCCGTGCCGAAGACGTGGCATGGGCTGTGGCACGTGCCTTTTACATTGCCCGCACGGGACGCCCCGGTCCCGTCGTCCTCGACTTTGCCAAGGATGCACAGACGGCACTGACGGCGTACCAACCCGCCACCGTCGATTTCATCCGCTCCTATCAGCCCGTCCCACCGACGGACGATGCTGCCATCAACGAAGCGGCACGACTGATTGACGAAAGCGAGCGGCCGCTCGTGCTGGTGGGGCAGGGCGTCGAACTGGGCAATGCCCGCGCTGAACTCCAAGCCTTTCTCGAAAAGGCACAACTGCCCGCAGGATGCACCCTGCTCGGATTGTCGGCACTGCCGTCCGACCACCCGCTGAACATGGGTATGCTCGGCATGCATGGCAACCTTGCCCCCAACGTGATGACCAACCGCTGCGACCTGCTCATCGCCGTCGGAATGCGATTTGACGACCGCGTGACGGGCAATCTGCAGACCTATGCCAAGCAGGCACGCATCATCCATTTCGACATCGACCCGTCGGAAATCGACAAGAACGTGAAGACCGACCTTGCCGTGCTGGGTGACTGCAAGCGGACGTTGGCTGCCGTGACGGCACGGATGGGCGAAGCCCGGCACGAGCAATGGGTGGAGGGGTTCAAACCCTATAAGGAAAAGGAATATGCGAAGGTCATCGACAAGGCGATACATCCCCAAGAGGGTGCGTTGCTGATGGCAGAAGTGGTGCGCCGTGTGAGCGAAGCCTCCGGACACAAAGCCGTCCTCGTGACCGACGTGGGGCAAAATCAGATGTTCGGTTGCCGCTACTTCAAATACACGCAGGGACGGAGCGTCGTGACGTCGGGCGGATGCGGCACGATGGGCTTCGGACTTCCGGCAGCCATCGGAGCGACATTCGGTGCACCAGACCGCATGGTGTGCCTGTTCGTAGGCGACGGAGGCCTGCAAATGACCATTCAGGAACTCGGCACGATAATGGAGCAGCAAGCCCCCGTGAAAATCATTCTGCTCAACAACAACTACCTCGGCAACGTGCGGCAGTGGCAAGCGATGTTCTTCCGCCGTCGCTATTCGTTTACGCCGATGCTCAATCCCGACTACGAAATGATTGCCCGCGCCTACGGCATACCGGCACGCACCGTGGTGGAACGCGCCGACCTGAATGCTGCCATCGAGGAGATGCTCCGCACGGATGGTCCCTACCTGCTGCAGTGCGCCGTACTCGAAGAAGACAACGTGCTGCCGATGACTCCGCCCGGAGCAAACGTAGACGAAATGCTATTGGAAATCTGATGAAGGCCATGACTACAAATCAATATATCGACGATACGCTCTATACGTTCATCATCTACTCGGAGAACACGCCCGGACTGCTCAGTCAGATTACGGCAGTGTTCACGCGCCGACAAGTGAACATCGAGAGCCTTAACGTGTGTGCGTCGTCTACGGAAGGCGTACACAAATTCACCATCACGTGCTACTGCACACAAGAGATGGCGCAGATGCTGACGAAGCAAATCGAAAAGCGCATCGAGGTGCTGCAGGCAAACTACTACACGGACAACGAAATCTACATTATAGAAACGTCGCTCATCAAACTATCGACGACGCAGATGCTGGAAAACCCGATGGTGGGGAAGAGCATCCGCAAGCACAATGCCCACATCATAGAAGTCAATTCGACCTACGCCACCGTCGAAAAGACGGGCATCACCAGCGACATTCTCTCGCTCTACGAAAGTCTGAACGAAATGGGCGTCGTGCTGCAGTTTGTACGCTCCGGACGGATTGCCATCACCCGCAGCCGAGTGGAGCATTTAGACGAATATCTGTCACAACGAGAACGAGAACGAAATGGCACAAACTGACTCTCCCATATTGTCCAAGATGGACTCGACACCCATCGTCGTCGACCCGTTCAACACGGATTTTGACCACCGATGGAGTTGGACGACACTGGGCAAATCGCTGCTCAATGCTGCCGAAAACCATGCCAAGGCACGGCGTTTCGGTATGATGGACCTCAACGACAACCACTACACGTGGGTGCTGTCGCGGCTCACCATCGAAATGCAGCAAATGCCGCACGTGTACGAACGCATCAACGTGAATACGTGGATAGAAAACATCTACCGCCTGTTCACCAACCGAAACTTCAGCATCACGGCTGCCGATGGTACGCCCTATGGCTATGCCCGCAGCGTGTGGGCAATGATTGACTACAACACCCGCCAACCTGCACAACTGGAGCAGTTGGAAGGCGAAGTGTTCCAGCCTTATCTGTTGCCCGACGAGCCGTGTCCCATCGCACGTCAAGGCAGAATACGCCCATTGGCAGACAGCGACTATGTGGGCACACATGCCACCGTGGTCAGCGACATCGATATGAACGGCCACGTCAACAGCATCAAGTATGTGGAGCACATTATGGATTTGTTTCCATTAGACGCATACTGCAACGGACGCAACCTCTACCGAATGGAAATCGCCTATATGGCAGAGAGCCGATACGGCGACACGCTGTCGTTCTTCCGTCGGCAAATCGACGGCGACACCTACGAAGTGGAAGTGCGCAAGAACGGCGGACAGCACGGCAAGGACGGCGAACCCGTCGTGCGTTGCCTGTTGTGCTTTCGATGACAAATCATCATTTTACACTTATAAAATCTCCCAATTATGGCAAAAATGAATTTTGGCGGCGTCATCGAAGAAGTGATGACCCGCGAGGAATTTCCTCTTGAAAAGGCACGCGAAGTGCTGAAGAATGAAACCATTGCCGTGCTCGGCTACGGCGTACAAGGTCCGGGACAGGCTTGCAATCTCCGCGACAATGGTTTCAACGTCATTGTCGGACAGCGCGAAGGCAAGACTTACGACAAGGCTGTGGCTGACGGATGGAAACCGGGCGAAACGCTCTTCTCGCTCGAAGAGGCTGCCGAACGCGGTACGATAGTCTGCATGCTGCTCTCCGATGCGGCACAGATGCAACTTTGGCCAACTATCAAACCCTATCTTACGGCAGGCAAGACACTGTACTTCTCACACGGATTTGCCATCAACTGGAACGACCGCACAGGTGTGGTTCCTCCGGCAGACATCGACGTCATCATGGTAGCGCCGAAGGGTAGCGGCACCAGTCTGCGCACGATGTTCCTTGAAGGACGCGGACTGAATTCGTCCTACGCCGTTTACCAAGACGCGACGGGACACGCCACGGAGAAGGTGCTTGCCTTCGGTATCGGTATCGGTTCGGGCTATCTGTTTGAAACGACTTTCAAGCGCGAGGCAACCAGTGACCTGACGGGCGAACGCGGTTCGCTGATGGGTGCTATCCAAGGATTGCTGTTGGCACAATACGAAGTGCTGCGCGAAAATGGTCATACGCCTTCCGAAGCATTCAACGAGACGGTGGAAGAACTCACCCAATCGCTGATGCCGCTTTTCGCCAAGAATGGCATGGACTGGATGTATGCCAATTGCTCGACGACGGCACAACGCGGTGCGCTCGACTGGATGGGGCCGTTCCACGATGCAGTTAAGCCAGTGGTGGAACGCCTGTACCAGAGTGTCGTAAGCGGACAGGAAGCGCAGATTTCCATCGACGCCAATTCAAAGCCCGACTACCGCGTCGGTCTTGAAAAGGAACTCCAAGCCCTTCGCGACAGCGAAATGTGGCGCACAGGCGAGGTTGTTCGCCGTCTTCGTCCCGAAAACGACTAAGGACAATCACGAAAAAAGCAATGCCCCGACATGCAGTTCGCACATCGGGGCATTCTTTTATTTATTATTTATATATGCAGCACGCAATCAATAAGAGCGGTAGAGAATCCACGCATCGGGATACTTTGAACGGAGGTCGTTGCGAGAGCGGATGGCAGCCGACTTGTCGTCGAACGACGAAGCAATCACGCGATACATGTTCGTTTCGGGATTTTTGGCGATTTGTGCGCTGTAACCGGCATTCACGAGTGTGTTTTGCAGGTTGCTGGCATTTTCGGGCTTGCTGAACGAACCGCAAACCACGTTGTAGGCTTTGAGTGAACCGCCGTTGAGCACATCGAGACGTTCGGAACGCACGCTCACATTTTCCTCTTCAGTAGTCGTAGGGGTCGTAGGCGTCGTCACCGGAGTAATCACGGGTGTTACCTGCGTAACGTCGGTCGTCGTCTGCTGTGCCATTTCCTCAGCCTTTGCTTTCTCATACGCCTTTTTGTAATCGCTTTCTTTGGTCTTGCAGCCTGTAAGCACGAGTGCACCCGTCAGCGCAATACCGATAAACAGAGTTTTCTTCATACTTGTGTGTGATGTTGTAAGAGTTAAATGAATATATTTGTTGCGAATTTACGGCTTTCCTGCCGCTAAACCAAAAGTTTTGCTGAAAATTTTAGTTAAACAGAGCATATTTGTTTGCATTTTGGAGAAAAAAACATAAATTTGGCGCTGAATAACTAACGGAATGGGAGAATCGTCTCGCGTTTCATCGTTTCACTTAAAAAATCAACACACATGAAAAATGGACTTGGATTGGCGGCTGCCTTCTTGGGTGGAGCCGTTGTAGGTGCAACAGTGGGATTGCTGTTTGCTCCGGAGAAAGGTGTAGACCAACGTCGTAAGATTGCTGAAAAACTGCGTAAGTACGGCGTCAAGTTGGGACGCAAGGAACTCAACGAACTGGTTGACGAACTGGAAGACGTTGCCGACGAACTGGCAGAATAAATAATGGCACAAGACTTTCAACATACGGTGGATGAAGGGAAGCACATGCTGCGACTTGTGCAACGCTATGCCAAATTGGAATTGACCGACAAGATGTCTGCCATCATCACGATGTTGGTGCTCATTGTCCTCGTTTCCATTTTCAGCATCGTCGCACTCTTCTTCATCGGTATGTTCGTCGTGACGGAGTTGAACACGTTGTTGAACAACATGGCGCTGAGTTACGCCATCACCGGCGTGGCACTGCTGTTGCTGTGCATCCTCATCGTGCTGTTGCGGAAGGCAATCATCGAACGTCCCGTCACGAAGCAAATGAAGTCGATGTTTTTCCAAGATGAGCACCTCAATGCTGACATCAAAGTGGAGAAACTGAAGACGCAGTATGAGATGCTGCTGACAAAAGAGCGCGTGCAGCAATCGGCAAACCGATTTGTGGGAAACTCTGGTTCGACCCAATCCCATTCGGGATACATGCGCTACATTTCTTATGGCATCACGGCATGGCACGCTTATCGGTCCATCCGACAAATCGTCAAGCAATTCCGCCGTAAGCGATAAAGCAGCCTTTGTGTCAAGCAAACTGATAGTGCACCATTGCGAACGCAATGATGCACTTTTTGTATGCTACGATATGGTTAATCGTTATAAGAGTTCCACAATCGTGATGCCTGCGCCGCCGAAACGGATGTCCTCGTCGTGATAATCTGCTACGGCGGGCACCGTTGCCAAGTATTGGCGGATGAGCGTGCGGAGAATGCCTGAACCAGTGCCGTGGAGAATGCGCAGACGGGCTGCGGAGGCTACCATGGCGTCGTCGACGAAATAGGTAACTGCCTGTATGGCTTCGTCAGCACGCATTCCGCGAACATCGATTTCAGCCTTGAATTGCAGCGTTTTCTCACGGATGTTGTCTTGCGTCTCGCGGCTGACAAACGTCTCGGTGCGTTTCACGGGCTTCGGTGCCTTGGATGGTTCGAGGCGATTGAGTTTGACGTTGGTCTGTATGGAATCGAACGCCACCAAGGCTTCCGTTTCGTTGATGCGCACAATCTGTCCGATGGCTGTCTGCCCTTTCAGTCGCACGAACATGCCCTCTGCCAACGGATGGTCAACAACAGAAGGAGTGGGGGATGGAGCAACGGAAGCCGACGGAGTGGGGGATTGGGCACTGCGGTTCTGCCGTTTGTCGGCACGGCGCTGCTGACGGGCACGGATTTTCTCTGCTTGTCGGGCAATGCGTGCTTCCAATTCGGCTTCGTCTATCCGACTGACTTGCTGCTTAAATTCGGCAAAGTCCTGACGGATGTTCTTCGTGCGTTCCTTTTCTGCCTGTGCTTCTTTTATTTCTTTGATAGTCTGTTCAATACGCGCATTTGATTCCTGCAACAATTGAAGTGCTTCCTCCTTTGCTTTGGCAATGATTTGGCGCTTCTCCTCGCGCAGTCGTTCGATGTCAGCCTCGTAGCGGGCAATGGTTTGCTCCATGCGCTTCTCGTGCTGATGAATTGTTTGCCGCTTGTTTTCCCAATAGCGTTTGTCACGCACGATGTCTTGCAGATACTTGTCGGCATTGATGTAGTCGGCACCGACAATGTCCGACGCATCACGGATGATGTCCTCGGGAATTCCCGTCTTGCGGGCAATCTCGACGGCAAACGACGAACCCGGATTACCGATTTGCAGTTGGAACAGTGGCTGCATCTGCTGGCGGTCGTAGAGCATGGCACCATTGACCACACCGATGTTTTCCTGTGCAAAATGCTTGAGGTTCTGATAGTGGGTGGTGATGACGCCGAACGTGCGCTTGCGGTTGAAGCGGTTGAGCATGGCCTCGGCAATAGCGCCACCAATCTGCGGTTCTGTTCCGCCACCAAATTCGTCTATCAACAACAGCGATGCCCCGTCGGCACTGCGCAGCATGGTCTTCATGTTGAGCAAGTGGGACGAATAGGTGGAAAGGTCGTTTTCGATGCTCTGTTCGTCGCCTATGTCAATAAACAGGCTGCGGAACACGCCGCAATGGCTGCTCTCCGCCATCGGAACGAGCATTCCGCACTGCAGCATATATTGCAGCAGCCCTACAGTCTTGAGACACACCGATTTACCGCCGGCATTCGGACCTGAAATCAGCAGAATACGGGCGTTGGGACTGCGCAATTCAATATCTAACGGCACGATGCGCTGTGGCGTTTCCTGCGGTCGTTCGGTATTTTTCCGCTGAAACGACAATTGGAGTAGGGGATGGCGTGCCATGCTCCAGTCCAGCAGTTGTCGGTTTTCTATCGTGGGTTCAATGCTGTCCGTCAGCATGGCAAAACGTGCTTTCGCACGCAGGAAGTCCACATCTGCCAGAAATTCATACGAAGCGAGCATCCCTTCGATTTCCGGACGGATGACGGCTGATATGTCTTGCAGAATGCGGATGATTTCGCGTCGTTCCTCGTTTTCCAACTCACGCACGCGATTGTTGGCCTCGACCACTTCGGTCGGTTCAATATACACCGTCCGTCCCGTGTCTGATTCGTCGTGCACGATGCCGCTGATTTTGCGTTTCATCGCAGGGGCAACGGGAATGACCAATCGACCATCGCGCAACGTCGGTGTGGCTTTCTTGTCGACCAACCCTTCGCTCTGTGCGTTTTGCAAGATGTTGCCCAACAGACGCGAGATGCGACCCGACATCGACGCCTTTTCGCGTCGGATGCTTGCCAACGCAGGAGAGGCTGAATCCTTGATGTTCCCCAATTCATCAATAATTCGCTCTATCTGTTTAATTATCAACGGAAAAACAGGCACATCCTGTGTCAGATTACAAAGAGAAAGGTAGAGCGGATGCGCTTCATTGCTATCGTCCGTCCGCCGCAAATAGTTCACCACATTGAGGATGGCTGCCAACGAACGTTTGAGGTCGAACAACTCTGGTACATCAATGAATGTACGTTCAATGCGGATGCGCCGCAACACCGGACGCAGGTCGTGGAAATTTTGGTCGGGAAATTCGCCACCGGTCAATGCACGCTGCATTTCGGTCGTGCGCCGCAGTTGCAGACAAATCCAGTCGTAATTGTCCGAAAACTTCATTTCGTCCACACGCTGTCTGCCTAATTCGCACAAGCACATGGACTGCAACATGGTGCGGATGGCGGCAAATTCTACTTTGGTCTCGTAGTTATTGGGATATATCATGCGCGACTTTTCAATTCGTCAGTTCTGAAGTCAGTTCTGAATTTTCACGCAAAGTTACGCAAATCACGCGACATCTGCAAATCGCGACTTGACGGAGTAGTCACCGCCATACGTCCGTAACAAGAATTAAACATAACCATGATTACATTTCAAGATATACATTGAAACATGTGGGGCTACAATACATGGAGTTGCCAGAAAAAATAAAAGTTTCAATTCGTACATCGCATTC
>JAFLUS010000042.1:0-5230 GCA_022508685.1 Prevotellaceae bacterium
GCACTCCAGATGCAACGGAAGTGCACTCCAAATTGCATAAAAGTGGAATGTAGTGAATGCGGTTGTAAATCAGTAATTTATAAGAATTTCGCATCGCGAGCCGTTAGTTGCGAATTTGACAACTATAAAAATGCTCCAGAAGAAGCCGGACAAGCACAATCGTCAGCGAAATGAGTGTGCATTCATGCAAGGAGCCGCGTCTGTTTGGGTGCGGCTCCTGCAGTTTTCAGCCGCATGATGCTTGGGTATATTCTTTTTTTTCTTATCTTTGCGCAAACTACTTTGTAAATAACTCACTAATTTATCGTAATATACCTATGAAAAGATGGAAACTGACGGTGCTGACGCTCGCTTTGTCGACGGCGCTGATGGCGCAGAGCACCTATGTAAGCCCGACGGAGGGCGTGCTCACGGATGCGTTCGTGGCTGAAACGGAAATGAAGCAGGACTTGCTGCAAATGCTGGCGAACTTTGCCACTTATCTGAAGGCTGACTTTCAGGAGGCACAGGCGCCCAACAGCGTGAACGAAGCCTGCGGATGCTTCAAGGGCGAGAACACGATGGGGAACAACGAGCAGGGGGTGCGTCCCAATGCCGACCTGTCGATGATTTGTGCCTTCCTCGTGAAATATGGCAAGCCGGCGGGCGTGACGTTGCCGGCGGGCGTGACGTGGAACGACCTCGAGACGATGGCGATGAAGTCGCTGATTTTTGCCTACAGCACGCACAAGGCCAACAAACTGAAGGTGTGCAGCGGTGGCAACTACTGGGGCTCGGTCAGCACGAGCGATGCCGTGTGGGAGTCGAGCCTTTGGGCCATGTCGGTGGCTTACAGCGCGTTCTTCCAATGGGACAAACTGACGGATGCGCAGAAGAACTACATCTACAAACTGCTGAAGGCGGAATGCAACTACGAACTCGGCCGCTCCATTCCTACGGGCTTCAGTGGCGACACGAAGGCGGAGGAGAACGGATGGGAAGTCGACATCCTTGCTGCCACGCTGGGATTGTTCCCCGACGATGCGCTGGCTCCGCAATGGTACGAACGGATGCGCCAGTTTGCCGTCAACAGTTATTCGCACGTCAGCGATGCACGCAACAATCTGCCCATCGATGCTGCGTATGACGGCAAGACGCCGTCCGACCTCTACATGGGGCCGAACCTCTACAACGACTACATGTTGCAGAACCACAATATGTTCCACACCAGTTATCAGAACGTGGTGATGCAGGAACTGGGTGAAGCCGCCCTTGCGCTCAAGATGTTCCAACTCGGCACGTCGGGCGTGGAGAAATGGCAGTCCAACGCGTTGATGCACAACAATCAGGAGGTGATGGACCACGTGCTCAACTGGCTCGCCACTGCCGACGGCGAACTGGCGATGCCCAACGGCAACGACTGGAGCCTCTTCCTCTTCGACCAAATCACGTCGTATTCCACACAGGCTTGTTTCCAACGCGACCCTCATGCGCTCATGTTGGAGAACCTTGCCTACAAGAACATCAAGGCACGTCAGACGACGACCGCCGACGGCTCGTGGCTGCTCCGTCCCGACGTCGGTGCACGCCGCATGGGTGTGGAGGCGCATCGTGTGATGATGACCTATCTCATGCACGAATATCTCTCCACTGCCGACCTTCGCGCAACGACGTGGGATGAATTCCGCCGGCTGTATGGCAAGACGAAGTATTTCCCGACGCAGAACATCGTCCGCAGCATGTCGAAAGACCGCTTCACGTGCTTCTCGTGGAACGACGGAATGCCCGACATGAGCGGCGTGATTGTGCCCAACAGCGTCGACAAAGCCAAAATCATGGTGCCCTTCCGCACCCACAACACGGGCAACCTGCTCGGCGTCTACAGCAAGGGCGACTGCGCTGCCGACATCAAGGGCAACTATGCGCTCTATCCCGATGCCTACGCCATGAACGGACGCATCCTGACGGCGGGCAAGGTCATTCCGCAAGCCTTCTGCCTCTACGCCACGAGCGGCAATGCCGTCATTCTGCTCGATGCCCTCAAGGCCAACAGCGCCACCAGCGTCAGCAGTGAGCAAGGCGGCATGATGGGCATTTCGGTCGACGAATTCACCAACACGAAGCGCACCATCTACTATGCCGGCGGCAACGTGACGACTGACGGAGCATCGTATGCCACATGGACGAGTCCGTGGTCGAACATCGACAACTATCTCGGCTTCGTCGTCACCAAGCATGGCGAAACCGTCACCGGAGCCTTCGGCGACAAGAGCAACAACAACTCCATCAATACGGCGAAAATCTATCCGTCGTACAACGGCAGCAGCAGTGCCGTCGGCACGTCGATGAACCACATCCGCGGTTTCATTTACTATTCCGACGTGACGGCTGCCCAGACGGAAGCGCTGGCTGCCAAGGTCGTCGACCTCACCACCTTGCCCTCGTGGACGGAAGGCTGGCACGGCATCCTCGCACCCGACACCGACGACACGTACTATCTGCTGCTCACCAACCTCTTTGCAACCGACGATGCAGCATGGGAGAACCTCACCGTCACCTGCCCGCTGGGTGCACCCGTATTCACGCAGCAGACCGCCATCAGTGGTGCTGCGGCGACGGCAACCTTCCACTGCGCACAGAATTTCAACATTGCCAACGAACTGAAGGTATTCGTGAAGGATGCAGCCGAACTCACGGCCGTGCAGATGAGCGAGAACCCCCGTGCCGTCTATCTGCAGAACCCCACGGCACAGGCACAGACCGTCACCGTGAGCATCGTCGATGCCGACGGCACGACCCGCAGCGGCAGCGTCACCATTCCTGCCGACGCCACGCAGTTGGTGCAACTCGCGGGCAGCAGCGTGACGGCAACGGCAGCCGACTTCCCCGGCAACTACCGCAACGTGGCATTCGGCACCTTCGTCTCTGCCGGCAGTTATGACGGAGCCCACCTGCCCTTCTCCGTCATCGACGGCGATGCCGACACCTACTATCAGTCCTTCGGCAGTGCAGCGTCGGGAACGGAACACCTGACCTTCGCCCTTCGCAACGCATACAGCATCGACAAGGTCGTCGTCGAAGGCGTAGCCGCCGATGACCTGCCCAACAGCATCATCGTGAAGGCCGGAATGAAGGAAAATGCCCTCACCGACGTAGCCGGTGTGGAGGTAGCGCGTTCGGGCGACACCTTCACGCTCACCCTTCCCGCCACCTCTGCACGCTTCGTCCGCCTCACCTTCCTCGGCAGCGGCCCCGTGAAGGTGAAGAACGTCGGCATCTACGGACAGCCGTCGACGAGCAACGCCGACGACCCCGAAGCGGGCACCGACGTCACGGCACTCTACCTCGCCAACCCTTCGTTTGAAAACGACGACATCGCCAACCTCGAATTCGACAATACGCGCGGTGCCTACGCCATCGCCGCACCTGCCGGCTGGACGCTGACGGGCGACCGCCCCGACGTGGTCGACATCATGACGGAGGCTGCCACAGCCACCGACAACAACTTCGGCACACCCGGAGCCGCTCCCGACGGCAAGCAGATGTTCTATCTCCGCGTGGGATGGAGCGACAAGACGACCACCCTGCAGACCACCTCCACCTCGGCACTGCCGGCAGGGCACTACCGCCTCACGTTCGACTACCGCTCGGGCTACGCCAATTCTGCCGCCTCCTCCTTCATCCTCTCCTGCGGCGGCAGCAGCGCCGGCAGCGTCACGTTCAACCAAGGCGGTCTGAGCCCATGGACGACGGCAAGCGTCGACTTCACCTTGGCAGCCCCCGCCGTCATCACCCCCACCATTGCCCTCACGTGGCGCTCGGGCGGCAGTTGCATCCTCATCGACAACTTTCGCCTGACGCAGTTGAAGGACGACGAACTCCAGCCCAACACCGACCTCAAAGCCCAAATCGTCGCTAATGGAGGCGACGCCACCTTTCTCGTGCAAGACCCCACGATGGATGCCGACGCCGGCGTGGCATGGCAGAACGGCAGCAAAATCGGTTGGCTGGCTGAAAGTTGGCGGGGCGGCGGCGTGAACAGTTACCACGAACGCACCTCCAACGGCACCATCAGCCAGACCCTCGCCAACATGCCCGCGGGCACCTACAAACTCGTCGCAGCCCTGCGCGCCTACGACGGAGGAAAAATCACCCCGCGCATCAACACCACCTCGGGCGACACCTTCACCGGTACGGGCAACGCCAACACCACCGTCGACCAAATCGCCAAGAACGGCGTGCAGATGCCCTACGACGCCGAGCGCGGCTTTGCTGCCCACAACGGCACCTGCCACGGCTGGCAATGGGGTTCCGCCACCGCCACTCTCCCCGCCGACGGCGACCTCACGCTGGCATTCGACATGGTCGGCAACTCGTGGATGAGCGTCGACGACGTCCGTCTCTACTACCTCTCCGACGGCACCGACACCTACTGCGAATCCGTCAACGCACCCGCCACCGCCCTCGAAGTCACCACCACCGCCACCGTCACGGCCGACATCATCGTCCGCAATCCCAACACCGTCATCCACAGCCCGTCCCTCATCTATACGGCAAGCGACATGCCCTGCGACAACAACTTGGTGGGCAACGCCACGATGCAGAACCTCGTCCTGCGCGACGGACAACCCTTCGGCGTCGCCACCGACGCCTTTCAGGTCGCACGTGCCGACTATCTCCGCGTCCACCCCGACCGCTGGGGCACCATCATCCTGCCCTACGCCGTCAGCAGCGAAGCCGACCGCCTGCAATTCTACCAACTCGTCGCCGCCGACAGCCACACCCTGTGGTTCCAGCCCGTCGACGAACTGCCTGCCAACACTCCCGCCGTATTCCAGTTGCTCGGCACCTCCGGCAAAGCCTCTTTCGGCACCGTGAACGCCTCCGCCGTCGGCACCAACGTGCCGCAAGGCAGCACGCTGACTGCAGCCGAAGGCTGGACGTCGCAAGGCTTCTACCAACCCACCGACCTCACGTCGGCCGCCTACACCATCGCTGCCGACCAGTTCCGCCCCGCCTCCACCGTCGCACCCTTCCGTGCCGCCCTGCTGCCCGCAGCCCCTGCAGCCGATGCCTACGACATCGCCATCGGCGACGGAACCGACACCGGCGTCAGCCGTCCCCAAGCATCTTCACTCCTCGGTCAGATGTACGACCTGAGCGGACGTCCGCTGCCCGCTACAAAAACTGCCGCCAAAGGCATTTACATCCTCGGCGGCAGAAAAGTGGTCGTGAAGTAAGGTTTTCTTGC
>JAFLUS010000042.1:5330-10222 GCA_022508685.1 Prevotellaceae bacterium
AAGGCATTTACATCCTCGGCGGCAGAAAAGTGGTCGTGAAGTAAGGTTTTCTTGCTGTTCATTGCGACGCATCCGAAAAAGTTGGTAAGCATCCCACATTTGGATGTTGTGAAGAATAGAAAAAAAGCGCGTTACAAAAACGCGCTTTTTTCGTTTTGGAGAATATGTCTTGCCGTAGATGCAACGGACTCGTCAGGCGTTGTCGCGTTTGTCCGCAGCGGCGTTGAGTTCGGGATAGGAGATGCGTGTGTGGTAGATGTTCTTGAGGCGGTCCTTGAGGACGGACTTGGTGATGGCAATCTGCCGGAAGGTGATGTTGCATTCTTGGAAGTAGCCTTCGCTGACTTGGGTGTCGATGATGCGGTCGACGAGTTGGGAGATGCTTTCCTCGGTGTATTCGGGGAGGGAGCGGGAGGCGGCTTCGACGCTGTCGCACATCATGAGGATGGCTTCTTCGATGGTTTCGGGGTTGGGGCCCTTGTAGGTGAAGGGGGTGCGGTCGACGTCTTCGCCCGGGTGCTGGTTGCAGTAGGTGATGTAGAAGTATTTTGCCATGCCGCGTCCGTGGTGGGTGGCGATGAAGCGGCGGATGACGGGCGGGAGGTTGTGGCTTTCGGCGAGTGCGAGTCCGTTGGCGACGTGGGCGATGATGACTTCGGCGCTTTTCAGCGGGGTGAGGTGCTTGTGGGGGTTGGCTCCGCTCTGGTTTTCGGTGAAGAAGACGGGGCGTTCGATTTTGCCGATGTCGTGGTAGAGGGCTGCGGTGCGGACGAGTTGGGCTTTGGCGCCGACTTGCTTGGCAACTTCGCTGGCGAGGTTGGCGACTTGCATGGAGTGCTGGAAGGTGCCGGGGGCGACTTCGGTCATGCGCTGGAGGAGGGGGTGGTTGATGTTGGTGAGTTCGACGAGGGTGACGTCGCTGATGAAGCCGAAACTTTTCTCGAGTATCCAGAGCAGAGGGTAGGCGAAGAGGAGGAAGAGGCCGCTGACGAGGATGGAGATGTAGGCGTAGCGGTCGAGGTCTTGCAGTTGGGTGCCGATGGCGAGTTCGTAGGCGGTGTAGGAGAGGATGTAGAAGAAGGTGATGATGGCTGCGGTGTGGATGATTTGCGAGCGTTGGGAGAGTTCGCGCAGGTTCTGGATGGCGATGAGTCCGGTGATGAGTTGGAAGATGAGGAATTCGTAGGGGTAGTTGAGGGTGAGGCTGATGATGAGGACGGTGCCGACATGGAAGATGTAGGCAGTGCGTGAGTCGAGGAAGACGCGGACGATGATGGGGAGCATGCAGCAGGGGAGGGCGTAGATGTGGAAGAAGTGGTGGCCGACCATGAGGGATGCGGCGATGCTGAAGAGGGTGAGCAGGGCGAAGAGCAGGAGGGAGGCGCGGGGGTGCTCGATGTAGTCGCGGCGGAAGAGGGAGAGGTAGGAGATGAGGAGGGAGACGATGGTGAGGATGAGGACGAAGCGTCCGCCGTTGGTGTGGTGGTTGCGGTCGTCCTGCTGTTGCTGGCTGTTGATGAGGGTGCGGTAGGAGCGGAGTTTGAGGTCGGTGGCGGGGGTGATGAGTTCGCCTCGGTCGACGATTTTCTCGCCTGCCATGACGATGCCGATGCCGTTGGTGATTTCGTTGATGAGGGCGTCGTGTTCCTGTTCTGACTTGATGCGGTCGCAGGTGAGGTTTTCGGCGAGGATGGTGTTGAGGTTGAACTGTCGGAGGATGGCGGGTGCGAATTCGTCGGGCTGGTTGCCTACGATGTATTCGTAGGCGGAGGTGGTGGAGAAGATGTCGGCGAGGGGGCGGGAGGTGGCTTTGTTGCCGTCGATGATGCGGATGGCGGGTGTGCCGTGCTGGCGGAGGGAGTCGTACTCGTGGGGCGACATGATGCCGTGGGCGTAGATGGTGTCGAGCAGTTGGCTGACGTGGATGTAGTAGGGGCGCAGCAGCACGCTTTTCCACAGGGGGAGGTGGCGCGAGGCGGTGTCGTTGTCGGCGAGTTCGTCGACGCGCAGGTCGTGCAGTTGGCGTTTCACCCTGAGGCGGACGGCGTCGTCGGCGTCGTAGTAGGGCTGGAAGGTGCGGCTCATGCTGTCCTGCTTGGCATGGTAGGCGGAGTCGCTCATCTCGATGTTGAATTTCTGTGCGGCATAGATGGCGCCGTAGGGCCATGGGCGTCCGATGCGGTATTCGTAGTTGAAGCCGCCTTGGCGTGGCATGAAGTAGACGATGACGAGGGTCACGACGAGGGCGAGGACGGACTTGAATATCCATTGGCGGATGTTGTCGCGTTGCTGTTGCTTGCGTGACTTGGGGGAGTTGGCGGTGATGCGTCGGCGGAATGGATTGAGGTTCATGGTGTGTATGGTGTTGGTGTTGAGGCTCCGCGTGCGGAGTGCGTGTGTGGGGTTCAGACGTTGGCGACGGACATGATGTCGGCAAATACGCCTGCTGCGGTGACGTCGGCTCCTGCGCCGTAGCCTTGGATGAGCATGGGGTAGTCGCGGTAGCGTTCGGTGGTGATGAGGACGATGTTGTTCGACCCTTCGAGGGCGTAGAACGGGTGGCGGCGGTCGACGGCCTTGAGTTCGACGCGTGCGCTGCCGTCGGCGAAGGTGGCGACGAAGCGCAGTCGCTTGCCTTCGGCTTCGAGCCGGCGCCGGCGTTGCTCAAACTGGGCGTCGAGCGTGGGCAGTTGCTGCCAGAAGGTGTCGATGTCGCTGTCGAAGAGGTGGTCGGGGATGAAGAGGTGTTTCTCCACGTCCTCTTGATTGAGCCGCCAGCCGGCTTCGCGTGCCAGTATGACGAGTTTGCGGATGACGTCGGTGCCGCTCAGGTCGATGCGCGGGTCGGGCTCGCTGTAGCCTTGTGCCTTGGCGCGTCGCACGGTTTCGGAGAAGGGGACGGTGGCCGACAGCGTGTTGAAGATGTAGTTCAGCGTGCCGCTCAGCACGGCTTCGAGTTTGAGGATGCGGTCGCCCGAGCAGATGAGGTCGTTGATGGTGTTGATGATGGGCAGGCCGGCCCCGACGTTGGTCTCGAACAGGTATTTCACGCCTCTGCGCCGTGCCGTGGCCTTCAGCCGTGCATAGTTGTCGTAGTCGCTCGATGCGGCCACCTTGTTGGCGGCAACGACGGCGATGCTGTGTTCGAAGAAATCGTGATAGAGCGCAGCCACGTCGGCACTGGCGGTGCAGTCGACGAAGACGGAGTTGAAGATGTTCATGCCGATGACTTCCTCGCGCAGCCGCTGCGTGTTGCTGGCGGGGCTCTGCTGCAGTCGTTCGCGGTAGTTGTCGAGCGGCAGTCCCTCGCGGTCGAACATGGCGAGGCGGCTGCTGGCAATGCCCACGACGTTGAGTTTCAGCCCGCGTTCGCGCATCAGCCGTTCGCGCTGCCCGGCTATCTGCTCGATGAGGCTGTTGCCCACCGTGCCCACGCCGCAGATGAAGAGGTTGAGCACCTGATATTCGGAGAGGAAGAAACTGTCGTGGATGACGTTGAGCGACTTGCGCAGCAGACGGCTCTCGACGACGAACGAGATGTTGGTCTCGCTCGCTCCCTGTGCGAAGGCAATGACGCTGATGCCGTTGCGCCCGAGCGTGCCGAAGAGTTTTCCGGCGATGCCCGGCGTGTGCTTCATGTTCTCGCCCACCACGGCGACGGTGGCGAGATGGCGCACCACGTTCATGCGGAACATGGCGCCCATGGCAATCTCCTTCTGAAATTCGTCGTCGAGCACGCGGCACGCCTTGTCGGCATCTTCGCTGCGCACGCCGATGCTCGTGTTGTTCTCCGACGAGGCTTGGCTCACCATGAATACGCTGATGCCTTCGCGTGCCAATGCCGAGAAAATGCGCTGGTTGACACCGATGACGCCCACCATCGACAGACCTGCCACCGTGATGAGGCTCGTGTCGTTGATGGACGAAATGCCCTTGATGGCGCGGTTCGAGTCGCCGCTCTCCTGTGCAATCACCGTTCCCTCCGCCTCGGGACGGAACGTGTTCTTGATGACAATCGGGATGTTCTTGATGCAGACGGGATAGATAGTAGGCGGATAGACCACCTTCGCACCGAAGTTGCACAACTCCATGGCTTCCACGTACGACAGCCGCGAAATGGTGTATGCCGTATTGATGACACGCGGGTCGGCAGTCATGAATCCGTCGACGTCGGTCCATATCTCCAGCACGTGCGCATCGAGCGCCGCAGCCACCACGCTCGCCGTGTAGTCGCTGCCACCGCGTCCGAGATTGGTGATTTCGCCCGTCTCGATGTCTTTGGAAATGAAGCCCGGAACGACGGCTACGGACGCCACACGCTTCAACTCGCGGCGCACCATCCGGTACGTCGGCTCCGTCGCCAGCAGGTTGCGACCCTGCTTGCGCTCCGTGCGCACGAAATCGAGCGCATTGTGCCACGTTGCCTTGTCAATCAGTTCGGCAACGATGAGCGAAGAAATGCGTTCGCCGTAACTCACAATCGCATTCTGCGTCTTTTCCGACAGGTCGCGAATGAGATAGACGCCCTGATAAATGCTCTTGAGGTCGTCGAGCAGGGCATCGACCTCCTTCAGCAACGCCACCTGAGCCTCCATGTCGCCGATGACTGCGTCAATCATGCGATGATGGCGAACGACTATCTCGGAATACGAATCGAGATAGGCTGCATCGCCCGCCAGTGCCGACTGCGCCGTCGCAATCAGTTTGTCGGTGATGCCGCTCAATGCCGACACCACTACGACTACCGGCTCATCGCACGCTTCCACAATCGCCTTGACTTTCAGGATGCTCTCTGCGGAACCTACGGACGTTCCGCCAAATTTCATCACCTTCATATGTCAAATACGGATATGCGTGTCAATCTTTCGTCCGCAAAGATACGATAAAATTTT
>JAFLUS010000043.1 GCA_022508685.1 Prevotellaceae bacterium
TTCTTGCGTGTAGCCAGCACGAAGTAGATGATGAGCAGGGCGTATGCCACGAGGGAAACGAGGTGCGACAGGGGCGAATCGGTCCATTCGCCGTTCTGCAACACGATTTCGTGGTCGACGCCGAACCATTGCTTTTCGTATGCCTGTTTGGTGAGGAAAACGATGAGTGCGCTGATGACGCCCATGAGGGCTCCGCCGGCAATGAAGCCGGAGGCGATGAGCGTGCCACGTTCTCCGCGTTCCTTGTTTTCCTGTGCATTCTTCGTGCGGGTAGTGATGTACCAGTTGAGGGCTCCGCCGACGATGAGCGGAAGGTTGAGTTCGAGCGGAATGAACATACCGAGGGCGAACGCCAAGGCGGGCACGCCGCAGAAGGTGAGTACGAGTGCGAGCACGGCACCGATGCCGTAGAGAACCCACGGCGCACCATTGCCGCTCATCAGCGGGTCAATCACGGCAGCCATGGCGTTGGCTTGCGGTGCAGCGAGTTGTCCGCTGTCAAATCCGTAGGTCTTGTTCAGAATAATCATCACGCCGCCCACGGTGGCTGCGCTGACCAGCGTGCCGAGGAATTTCCATGCTTCCTGCTTGCGCGGCGTCGTGCCGAGCCAATAGCCGATTTTCAGGTCGGTGATGAAACTGCCGGCTACCGACAGGGCGGTGCAGACGACGCCTCCCATGATGAGGGCGGCAATCATGCCGGCTTTGCCTTGCAGACCGACGCCCACCATGACGACGGATGCCAAAATCAGCGTCATGAGCGTCATGCCCGAAACGGGGTTAGAACCGACGATGGCGATGGCATTGGCTGCGACGGTGGTGAAGAGGAAGGCGATGACGGTGACGAGCACGATGGCGACGATGGCGAACAGCATCTGGCGGTCCATCACGCCGAAATAGAAGAAGATGAACGTCAGCACGATGGTGACGAGCGAAGCAATGGCGACGAACTTCATGGGGAGGTCGCGTTCGGTGCGGAGCACGGACTGGGTGGCTGCACTGCTGCCCTTGCCCTTCATTTCCTGAGAAGCGAGCCCTATGGCACTCTTGATGATGCCCCACGAGCGCACGATGCCGATGAGTCCCGCCATGGCGATGCCGCCGATACCGATGTGCTTGCCGTAGTTCGTAAAGATTTCGTCAGCCGACATGGCACCGACGGCTGTCGTGATGCTGCTGTTGCCCAACGAAAGGACGGTGTCGCCGAACAGGAGCGCCATGCCCGGCACGATGAGCCACCACACGGCGAGCGAACCGATGCAGATGATGAGGGCATATTTCAGACCGATGATGTAGCCAAGACCCAGCACGGCTGCACTGGTGTTGAGACGGCAGACGAGTTTGGCTTTATCGGCAATGGTGGCACCGATGCTCGTGGCAGTGGTCGAAATGGTTTCTGCCCACGACCCGAACGTGCTGATGACGAAGTCGTAGAGTCCGCCGATGAGTCCGGCAATGATGAGCGGTTTGGCTTGGCTGCCGCCTTTCTCTCCGCTGACGAGCACCTGCGTGGTGGCGGTGGCTTCGGGGAAAGGATACTTGCCGTGCATCTTGCTCACGAAGTATTTGCGGAACGGAATGAGGAAGAGGATGCCGAGTGCACCGCCGAGCAGCGAACTCATGAACACTTGCATGAACGATGCTGCCATCGTCGGGTCGTTGTACTTGGCTTGCAGAATGTAGATAGCGGGCAGGGTGAAGATGGCTCCTGCCACGACGGCACCCGAACAGGCGCCGATGCTCTGAATGATGACGTTTTCGCCGAGTGCCTTGTTGCGCTTGGCGGCTGCCGACACGCCGACGGCGATGATGGCAATGGGAATGGCGGCTTCGAACACCTGTCCGACTTTCAGTCCCAGATAGGCGGCTGCGGCAGAGAAAATGACTGCCATCACGATGCCCCACGTTACCGACCACATATTCACTTCGGGCGGCGTGCCTGTCGGCGGCATCAGCGGTTTATACTCCTCGCCCTCCTTCAGTTCGCGAAAGGCGTTTTCGGGCAGTTCTACTGACTGCAATTCTTCTTTGTCCATGATGAGCGTTTTGTCGTTTTGTTTGAAAATCAGTGCAAAGATACGACAAAATGTCGGGACAACAAAGAAATTGGTGTTACTTTATCACAGACGGAACAGCCCGAACTGATTGAGGATAATGGCAAGAATGGCGAGGGGCGTGATGTAGCGCAGAATGAAGACGAGTGCCTTGAAATAGGGCGCACGTATGGTGCCGCCGTTGGTGATTTCGTCGCGGAAGAGTTTGCGGTCGATGTACCAACCGGCAAATATCGAGATGAACATTCCGCCGACGGGCAGACAAATGTTGGATGCCGTCCAGTCGAAGATGTCGAAAATCGTCTTGTCGAACAATTTGAAGTCCTTGAGCGCACCGAAGGAAAGGGCGCAGAAGATGCCGAGGAGGATGCTTGCCGAGGTTTCGATGAGGGCTGCACGGCGGCGTGGCAGGTTGAACTCCTCCGCCATGTAGGACGTCACGACCTCGTGCATGGAGATGGTGCTCGTAAGGGCTGCGACGATGAGCAGCAGATAGAACATCACCGAGAACACGTAGGCGAGCCACGGCAGTCCGCCAAATGCCTGTTGGAATACGTTGGGCAACGTGATGAAGATGAGCGACGGGCCGATGTCGTCGGGCGAAAGTCCGTAGCCGGCGGCAGCGGCGGCAGGGAAGATGATGAAGCCTGCCATGAGGGCAATGAGCGTGTCGATGACGCACACCTGTGCCGTCGTCTTCATGAGGTTGGTCTTGCGGTTGAAATAGGAGGCGTAGGTGCAGAGGCAACCCATGCCGAGCGAAAGCGAGTAGAACGCCTGTCCCATGGCGTTGAGCACGACGTTGCCGTCGACTTTCGAGAAATCGGGATAGAGCAGGAAACGGATGCCGCTCACGGCATTGGGCATGCTGACGGAGCAGACGACGAGAATGGCAATGATGATGAAGAGCATGGGCATCAGCACTTTCGACCATCGTTCGATGCCGCGTGCCACGCCGCGCACCACGACGAAATGGGTGAGGAGAATGAAGGCGATGAGCCATGCGACGGGTTTGACGGGATGCGACGAGAACTCCGTGAAGATGCGCGGAAAGTCCTGTGCCGTCTGTCCGCTGAACTGATTGCCGAGTGCCAGTATGGCGTACTCAATCGTCCAACCAGCCACGACGGCATAGTAGGAAAGAATGAAGAAACCGGTGAAGACGCCAAGCCGTCCCACCCATTTCCACGGCGTGCCGGGCGCCAGTTTCTGATAAGCGCGTGCGGTGTTGGACTGCGTGTGACGTCCGATGAGAAATTCGCTCATCATGATAGGCATGCCGAGCAGAATGATGCAAGCGAGATAGATGAGGATGAAAGCGGCTCCGCCATTGCGTCCCGTCTCTATGGGAAAGCGCCAGATGTTGCCCAGCCCTACTGCCGACCCGGCAGCGGCGAGGATGGCTCCCAACTTGCTGCCGAAGTTCTCTCTATGTGTCATATTGATGATTGTTTGACGTTCGTGGTGCAAATTTACAACAAATTCCGTAACTTTGCAGAAAATTTGTAAGCAAAATGAAGATAAGCAACATGAAACGTTGGTTTCGCTGGGCTCCGCTTCTCTATGTGGCAGTGTTTGCCTTGTCGGTGGCGCCGTTTCCCGATATGCCTTCGCTCGACGAAGTTCCGTTGGTTGACAAGTGGGTACACTTCGTCATGTATGCCGGTCTTGCCGGTGCCGTGTGGCTCGACATCGTGTTCGCACGCGACTTTCGCGGCTTTCGTCCGCGCCATTTTCTGTATGCCGTGCTCTGCCCTGCCCTCTTCGGCGGCTTAATGGAGTTGGTGCAAGCCTATTGCACGACGTACCGGTCGGGCGAATGGCTCGACGTCGTTGCCGACGTCATCGGTGTGCTGCTCGCCATTCCCTGTGCCTACCTGCTGGCATGGTGGCGTCGGAAATGAACTGACGGCCATGCTTACGCGCGCGTGTACATATATATAATACGCGCACGAGGGAGAGGAAAAAGCACATTGATTTTCTGCCTTATCAGCGCACCCATTGTTCGGGATTGAGTCGAGTGGAGAGGTTGCGGAGTTGGAAATGCAGGACGATGTTTCCGCTGTCGTCCTTGCCGACGGCACCGAGCGACTGGCGCGTCGTGACGTTGGCACCCTTGCGCACGGAAACGCTCTGCAGACCGCTGTAGACCGAAATGTAGTTGCCGTGACGCAGCATCACGATGTACTGACCGCCATACTGGAAGATGCTGCTGACCGTTCCGTCGAACACGGCGCGGGCTTGTGCACCCTGCTGTCCGCGAATGTCTATGCCCTTGTTGTCGAGCGTGACGTTCGACAATCCGTTGACGCGATACTGACCATAATGGCCGACGACGCTGTAGGAACCGGTGATGGGCATGGGCAGCCGTCCCTTGTTGGCGGCAAAATTCTTCGACAACTTCGTGTCGGCATCGTTCGACTGCCATTCCGTCGGTTGTTCTGCCTCCTTCTTGGCGTTGGCAACCGCACGTTCGGCAGCCTTCACCTGCTCCTTCGCAGCCGACTTTTCGGCAGCCGTCTTGGCGCGTCGTTCTGCCTCGAGCGCACGTTTCCGCTCGGCTTCAGCCTTGCGTCGGGCTTCCTCCTTGCGCTTGCGTTCGGCTTCTGCCTTGCGTTTGCGCTCCTCCTCTGCCTTCCGTTTAGCCTCCGCGATTTCGGCTTGGATGATGCGTTCGATTTGTGCGTCGAGTGCAGCCTCGCGCTGTTGGTATTCCTTGATTTGTCGCTGCACATCGGCAAGGTTCTTGTTGAGAAAATCGACCTTCTTCTGCTGACTGACTTTCTCCGACTGCATGGCTTGCCTATGCTGCTCCATCGTGGAACGCTTCTGCTCCATTTCCGCCTTGGCGTCGACGAGTTTCTGCTGCGTCGTCCTCACCTGTGCCTGCTTCTGCTTGACGATGTCGCCTTGCCGCTGCTGGAATGCGGAGTATTCACGCACGTAGCGCGAACGGCGCAGGGCCTTGTCGAGCGTCGGGGCGGAGAAGACAAAGAGCATCTTCTGCTGCACCGTCTTGTGGCGTTGCAGATAGACGACGGCACGGCTGTAGTTCGACTTCCGGTCGGAGAGTTCGCGTTTGAGCGAATCGAGCCGGTTGCCAAGCACGCGCACTTCGCGGGCAAGCACCGTAATGTCGGTGTTGAGGGAGTCGATGCTGCGCTGCTGTCTGCCGATGCGGTTGTCGAGAATGAGCACGGAGTCGAGCGTCGTGCGAATGGAGCGGTTGAGTTGTGCAGCCTGCTGTGCGGCTTGTTTCCGTTTCTGCTCCGTGGCTGTCTTTTCGTTGCGCAACTGCGTTTTCTTGTCGACGGGTTGGGGCTTCGCAGCCGTTTTCTTCTTGCTGGTCTGCGTCGTTTTCGGTTTGGCTGCAGCAGGCTTCTTGCCCGACTTTTGCGCATGGGCGGAAAAGCAGAGCAGAAGGCTCAAGAGTGCGACAGACAGGATGCGTTTCATCGGAAATCAGTTCACAAGGGCACGGAAAATCTTTTCCACGTCAGCCTTTTTATACTTCTTGGGTGCAGGCGTATGGGCTTCCCAGTCGGACGAATTGCGCAACGAACTGAGTTCGAACGTCAGCGACGCCTTCTTCTGCCCGAGCACGAACGACATCGTCATCAGACGCGGGAAGGGTTTGCCTTCAAACGTGCCGAAGTCGCCGTAATCGAATGCAAAGACGGCTGACGGGTCTTTGCTGCTCGTAATGGCAGTGCGCTGCAGTTCGGCCTTGGGCTGAATGGTGCGGAACTGATAATGGAGCACGCGGTCTTTGTAGCCGATATTCACCACACCGGTGGGCATGGCAGCCTGTCCGCCTTCGCCGGCGAAAGTGAAGTCGTGGACGGTCGGCAGCGTCTTGCCCGGCACGAACACTTCGTTCCAGAACAAGGCTTGCAAGGCGTTGAAATCGATGTCCGCACGTTGCAGGAAAGAAATTTCGTTGTAGGGCACGTCGACATACTGCTTGTTGAAGCGGTCGATAATCATCACCTTGTGCGGTGCGAACTCCATGCGTCCCACTTCGGCAATGCCGACGAGCGGGTCGACCAACGAAATCTGCACGACATCGCCTTTCCGCATCTTGAGCGTTCCGTTCGTGCTGATGGATTTTCCGTCCATGTGGATAGTGGCTTTGACTTTCGCCGTCAGGTTCTGTTCCGTCGACTGGCGGCCGTTGAGCACTTTCATGTACTCGGGTGCGGAGAACACGGCGGCATAGGTCGGAACATCCATTTCGCCTTTGTCCTGTGCCGTCTTGCAGCCTGTGTACAGCACGAGCATCATGGCTGCGAGCACCAAATATCGTTTGTCCATATCGTCAATAAAAATTGTGGGGAGTCCTACTTTTGTTTTTCTTCTATATATTTCCGCTTGCGGAGTTTTTCTTCAAGCGTGGCAGAATCGCTGCCCAACTGCTGTGCCTGTCGCCAGAATTCCATGGCTTTGTCCACGTCTCCGCATTGTGCATAGATGTCGCCGGCATGTTCCACCAAACCGGCATCGTCGGCACTGATGCTGTCGCCGAGGAGGACGATGACGCTGTCCATCACGACACGGCTTTCGGCATAGCGGCGCTGCTGAAAGAGTATCCACGCATAGGTGTCGAGATAAGTGGGGTTTTCGGTTTCGAGTTCGTTGGAACGGAGCGACATTTTCTCTGCTCTGGCAAGGTCTTTCTTATGCAACGACAGATAGTAGGCGTAGTTGTTGAGCGCCATGGCGTCGTCGGGGCGATAGAGCAGGCAGGAGTCGTAGGCTTCGAAAGCCATGCGGTCGTTGCCCAAGCGGTGGTAAATGTCGCCGCTGATGGCATACATGTTCGCCAGCATCGCCACTTCGCTGCGGTCGTCCACCTTCTGCAGTCCGAGCCGTATGGTCGACAGCGTTTCTTCGTAACGCTCTTGCTGCAGATAGGCGACGCTCAGATAGTAGTAATACACCAAGGAGGTCGAACCATAATCCACTGCCGTCTTGCACAACCGAATGACGCTTTCCGCATCGTTCTCCGACACGGCATAGGAGAGCAGTTGCAGACGTGCCTGTTCGTTCTCGGGATTGATGTCGAGCACTTGGTAGAGAATGGGCTTGACGGCATCGTTCGGCATGTCCGACGAAATCATGTAGACGGCACAGAGTTCCGCAATGCGTTCGTCCTCTTGCGGATAGTCGAGCAACTGGCGGAAGAGTTGCATCACCCGCGTGGTGTCGGCTTGCTGCCGCAGTTCTTCGCGCACGATTTCCTGAACGCCTTCAAAGCGGGTGTCGGCATCCAGTTGCTCGTTGGTGAGCAGTCGCAGATAGGCTTGCTGATAGAGCGAATCGGGGCCTTCCTGACGATAGTATTTTGCCAACGAGAGTTGGACGAGCACGTTGTTCGGTTCCTCCTGTTCCAATTGGGAATAGACGGCATAGGCTTTTTCGGGGTGCCCGTTGTCGAGGTGGTAATCGCCGATGAGCACGCGGTAGCGAATGTCGTTGGGATATTCCTCTGCCAATGCCTTCATTTCGGCGAACGCACGTTTCTCGTCTTTCATTGCGGCATATATTCTCACCTTCTCCATCGACAGTTGTTCGCTCTTTCCTTCGAGCAGTTCGATGCGGTCGAGCGTCTTGACGACGTGCTCGTAATCTTGCTGCTGGCCATACATGTCGACCAACATGAGCAGCACGTCGCTCTTTTGCGGATAAGCCTTTGCCATGGCCTCGAGCGTGGCGATGGCGTCGGCTTCGCGATGCTGATGCACGTAGAGTTGAACGAGGGCTTGCTTAATCCAGTAGTTGTCGGCATCGATGCGAGAGGCACGCTCCATGAGGTTCACAGCCACGCTGTCGTTTTTCATGGCACGCGCAAAGTTCGCCATGACGTAGAGTGCACCGACGTGGTCGGGCTGGAGTTCCAACGTGTGGCTGAACAGTTCGTAGGCTTCGGCATAGTTGCCCTTGAACTGGGCACACAGGCCGTCGAGGTAGAAGGTTTCTGCCTTTTCGTCTGCAGTCTGCGCCACGGCAGACAGGCTGCAGAGGCTCAGCCACAGCACACACAGCCAACGCATGGTTCGGCATCGCAGAGGCACGTTCGCGCCGTTCGTTTCTTGATTCTTCCGCATCGTCTTGGGTTCAATTTCCGTTTCCTGTCTCGGAGGGTTACACGCCGGTATGCCCGAAGCCACCTGCGCCCCGCTCCGTTTCGTCGAGCACTTCGACCGGTTCCCAGTCCACCTGCTCGCAACGTGCAATGACCATTTGGGCAATGCGTTCGCCGTCAGTGATGACGAAAGGTTCGGTCGAGAGATTGACCAATATCACGCACACTTCGCCGCGATAGTCGGCATCAATGGTGCCGGGCGAGTTGAGCACCGTCACACCGCGCTTGATGGCCAATCCGCTACGCGGACGCACTTGCGCCTCATAGCCTTCCGGCAATGCCATGAACAGCCCCGTGGGCACCAACTTCCGTTCCATCGGCATGAGGGTCAGCGGTTCGTCGAGATGGGCACGCAGGTCCATGCCAGCCGACAGCGGCGTTTCGTAGCGCGGCAACTCGTGGCGCGAACGATTGATAATTCTTACTTGCATACGGCAGCGTCTTTTTTTCGTATTTGCGTGCAAAGATACGATAAAATATAGGAAGAACGAAAGATGAAGGCACATTTTCCGTTTTTAATCCGTATCTTTGCACACAAATATCCCGCAACCATGAATTGGCAGCAACTCATTTCGAACAAGCGGTTGGGACAGGAGCAATGGCATTTCGACCGCAAGGAAGACCGCACGGAGTTCAAACGCGACTACGACCGCCTCATCTTCTCGGCACCCTTCCGCCGTCTGCAGAACAAGACACAGGTGTTTCCGCTTCCGGGCAGCATCTTCGTACACAACCGCCTGACCCACTCGCTCGAAGTGGCAAGCGTAGGGCGCAGCCTCGGCGACGACGTCGCACGCGAACTTCTGCGACGCCACCCCGACCTGAACGGCTCTCATCTCAACGAGACCGGCACCATCGTCAGCGCAGCCTGCTTGGCACACGACATGGGCAACCCGCCCTTCGGACACTCCGGCGAACGTGCCATCGCATCCTTCTTCAGCGAAGGCAAGGGATTGAAATACAAGCATCTGCTCAACGAGCAGCAATGGGCTGACATCACCCACTTCGACGGAAACGCCAACGCCTTCCGCCTGCTCACCCACACGTTTGCCGGACGACGGCAAGGAGGGTTCGTCATGACGTACTCCACGCTGGCATCTATCGTCAAATACCCCTACTCTTCGCTCTTGGCAGGCAAAAAGCCCAAGTTCGGATTTTTCAGCAGCGAGCAAGCCACCTTCGAAAGCATCGCCGCCGAACTGGGCATGCCGCAGCACGACGACGGACGCTACGCACGCCACCCCTTCGTCTATCTCGTCGAAGCCGCCGACGACATCTGCTACGAAATCATGGACCTCGAGGATGCACACAAACTGAAAATCCTCTCCACCGCAGACACCGCCTCACTGCTCATCGCCTTCTGCGACCCGCAGCGCCACGACCACATCCGTTCGGTGCTGCGCTCCGTCGACGACGTGAACGAACAAATCGTCTACCTCCGTTCCTGCGCCATCGGCGAACTGGAGCGCCACTGCGTGCAGACGTTCGTCGACCACGAAGCCGACATCCTCGGCGGCACCTTCGAAGGCTCGCTCATCAAGCACCTTCCCCACCACCTGCGCGACGCCTATGAGCAATGCAGCCACCTGTCCGTCGAACGCATCTACCGCAGCAAGGACGTCATCGACATCGAACTTGCCGGCTACCGCATCATTTCCCAACTCATCGAATTCTTCACCGAAGCCGTCATGCACCCCGAAAAGGAATACTCCCGACTGCTGCTCATGCGCGTCAGTTCGCAGTACGAAGTCCGCAGCGACGACCCCTACACCCGCCTCATGGCCGTCCTCGACTTCATCAGCGGCATGACCGACGTCTTCGCCCTCGACCTCTACCGCAAAATCAACGGCGAAAGCCTGCCCATGATTTAGCGAGAGCCTTTCGCTGCGTTTGCATTTCGCCACGTCGAAAAACTATAGTCGGAACGGGGCGAAAAAAGACTATAGTTTTCACATTTCGAGACTGCAGTCTGCGTATGCACGAAACTATAGTTTGGAGAAAAAAAG
>JAFLUS010000044.1 GCA_022508685.1 Prevotellaceae bacterium
TTTGCAGCGGAAAGAGACGGCAAAGTCGACATTGCACGGCTCTTTCTCTTTATTTATGAATAGTCGGGACAGACTGACTGACCGACACAATTTATTACAATTATGTTCAAACAATTATTGAAAATGAAGGCCGACACCATTCGGTGGCATCAATTCAGCCGTCGGGGCGATGCCGTGTTCTTGTCATTGGGACACGAAATCGTGATTTTGACGCTGTCGGTGGCTACCTTGCTGTTGGCTGCGCCGCAGACGGCTCAAGCCCAGACGGTAACGCGGGTGCAGGCCGAAACTTCTTCGCCAGAAGAGGTGCTCGACGAGGTGGAAGTGACTGCCAGTCGCTTGCCGCTCTCCATGCAGCAGACGGCGAGGATCGTGAATGTGCTGACGCGCACGCAAATTGAAAATTGTCCTGCGCAATCTGTCAATGACTTGCTGAAATACGCTGCTTCCGTTGATGTCCGGCAGCGTGGCGGCTTTGGTATACAGACGGACATCAGCATCAATGGTGGTACTCACGACCAAATAGTGATTCTTCTCAATGGTGTCTATTTTTCTTCTCCCCAGACGGGACACCATTCTTCCGACTTCCCCATCAGTATTGACGACATAGAGCGCATCGAGGTTCTCGAAGGTGCAGCCAGTCGTGTGTATGGAACGAGTGCTTTCTCGGGTGCCATCAACATCGTGACGCGCAGCCATGCGAGTGGGGAGCAGGGGAATGTCGCACGTGGTTCGGTCGGCATTCAAGGCGGAAGTTTCGGCACGTTCGGTGCGAACGGCACCATCGGTTTTGGCACATCGGACGTTTCCCATCAGGTCAGCAGCGGATGGACGCAGACGGATGGCGGTACGCCGAACAGCGATGCCCGAAAATTCCGTGCTTTCTATCAGGGCGACCATCGCGGTGCGTCTGCCGACCTCCATTGGCAGATGGGAGTGAGCCGCATGGACTATGGTGCCAACACGTTCTATTCGGGAAAATACCCCAATCAGTATGAAGAGAACCGGCGATATACTGCCAGCGTGGGTGCCAAGACGAAAGGAAACGTCGTGTTCGCTCCGTTGCTGTATTTCAGCCGTGCGCTCGACCATTATCAGTTGATTAAAGATACACCGACCGGTGAGAATTTCCACATGACGGACATCTACGGGTTCAGTCTCAACGCCTACACCGATTGGGCGTTGGGTACGACGAGCGTGGGTGCGGACTTGCGGAACGAAGGCATTCTGTCGACGTCGTTGGGACATGTGCTGGCTGACGGGCAGCAAGTGAAGGTGCCGGGATTTGCCCAACATTACACGCGACGGGACAACCGCACGAATGTGTGCTACTTCCTTGAACACGACATCGTGCTCAGCCAATGGACCATCTCGGTGGGTGCCATGGCGAACATGAATACGGGGCTCGACTATCGCTATCGCCTGTATCCGGGTATCGACATCGGTTATCGTCCCTCTGCCTCGTGGAAGTTCTACGCATCGTGGAACATGGCACAGCGGATGCCCACGTTTACTGACCTCTATTACCAATCGCCGACGCAGGCAGGAAACGTGGGACTGAAGCCCGAAAAGACCAGCGAATTTGCCGTCGGAGGCAAATGGCGCACTCGGGGCGTGGATGCCGAACTCCGTCTGTTCCATCGGCACAACCGCTCAATGATTGACTGGGTGATGACGGCTGCCGACTCCGTCAACGGCTATACGACGTATCATGCCGCCAATTTCGAATTGAACAACATGGGTGGAAGCCTGAACGCCACGCTCCTGTTCCGCGAGTTGTTCGGCGAAAAAGCCTATCTGAACCGCTTTTCAGCCCAATATTCCTATCTGTATCAGAAGCGGAACGACGGCAAGGAAATCTATGCATCGAGTTATGCGTTGGACTACTTGAGGCATAAAGTGGTACTGCGTCTCGATACGAAAGTCTACGATCGTCTGTCAGCCACGTTGTCGTTCAGATGGCAGCAACGGATGGGCGAATACATCCGATATACGCCTGTAGCCGACGGCGACGGCGGAGTGACGTATGAAGCCGCAAAATCGGCATACCACCCCTACGGACTGCTTGACTTGCGCCTGCAGTGGGCGGCGTCGCGCTACGACCTCTATGTCGAAGGCAACAACCTGACCGACCACCGCTACTACGACATCGGCAATGTCCGTCAGCCGGGTTTCTGGCTGATGGCAGGCGGAAAGTGGAAATTCTGACGCCATGAAGCAATGCCCGTCCGTATTGTCGACTGCGGACGGGCAGTTTTTTTCTCCGTCGCAGAGTGCGATGCACAGGTTCGCAGAATGCGGTGCACGAGTCCGCAGAGTGCGATGCACGAGCGCGTAGAGTGCGATGTACGAAGCGGTACACTGCGGGCACTATAACTTTTTCGCGGGGAGAACGTTGTTTTCAACATTTTTTTGCTAATTTTGCATCGAATTATGCACTAACGCCACGATTAGAACCCATGAAGCAGCGTTTCATCCTTTTCCTTATATATATAGGTATATGCTTTCTGCCGTCGACGACACTTTATGCCCAAGGCAGTTTTAAGGTCGTGCTCGATGCCGGACATGGCGGCAAAGACCCGGGAACGCTGGGAGCCACGCCCGCACACAAGGAAAAAGACATCGCATTGGCCATCACCATGGAAGTGGGACGGCTGCTGAAGGCGAACCATCCCGAGATACAAGTCGTCTACACACGTTCCTCTGATGTGTTCGTAGAATTGGGACGACGGGCAGAGATTGCCAATAAGGCGAAAGCCAATCTGTTTGTCTCCGTCCATGTCAATTCGCTGCCCAAGGAAGCCACCCATCGTGCCTACGGCGTACAGACCTACACGCTGAGCCTGAACACGGCAGCCACCAATCTTGCCGTGGAGAAACGGGAAAACTCTGTCATCGCCATGGAAGGCGAGGCTGCCAAACGATACGATTACCATCCTTCGCCCGAAAGCGACATCATGTTTGAACTCATGCAGGACCACGACATGAAGCAAAGCGTCGTCTTCGCACGCAAAGTGCAGAACGAGATGGTGCAGACGGGTGGACGCAAGGACATGGGCGTGCACCAAGCCAACCTTGCCGTCCTGCGACTGACCTACATGCCGAGCGTGCTGCTGGAAGTCGGTTTCCTGTCTACCCCCGACGAAGAAACCTTCCTCATGTCGGCCAATGGTCGCCAACGCATGGCGAAAGCCATCTACAACGCCATCGTGGCGTATGCAAAAAGCAACTGATACCATTACGAACTATTAACCGCAATACGATATGAAACTCTTTTCAAAAGAAGTCAGACTGGGCATCTCCGCCCTGCTGTCCATCGTCATCATCTACTTTGGCATCATGTTTCTGAAAGGACTTTCCTTCAATCGGAGCACCAACCACTATTTCGTAGAAATGACTGACGTGAGCGGACTGGCGCCGCAAGCCGACATCATGGTCAACGGACTGAAAGTGGGACTGGTGAAGACGCTCGAATTCGACCAAGAGCGCCAATCCGTCATCATCGGTATCGAACTGAAAGAAGGATTTCGCGTCCCTGTCGGAAGTACGGCCACATTGACCAAAGACATGCTGGGGGCGCCAAAAATGAAAATCACGTTGGGTACCGACCCCACACGGGTGCTGGCACAAAACGACACGATTAAAGGATACCCGATGAGCGACCTCATGGCATCTGCCGGCGACATCGTCCCGCAAATCGAGTCGCTAATTCCGAAATTCGACAGCCTGCTCACATCGGTGAATGTCCTGCTTGCGACTCCCTCCGTCCGCAATTCACTTGACAACATCGAGATGCTGACGGCACAACTCAACGTCACGGCACGCCAGTTGGACGCCCTCGTCGGACAACAGGCACCGAAACTGCTGACGAATGCCAACGGCGTAATGGGGAACATGAACAACGTGATGGCAAATCTGGCACAGACCACCGACGCACTAAATCAAGCCAATCTGCCCGACATGGTGCAAAAGGCTGATGCGGCAATGGCAAACCTCCAGTTCTTCACCAATCAACTCAACGACTCCACCTCTTCGTTGGGCAGGCTCATGAACGACGACAGTTTTTATTCTCATCTCGACTCGGCTGCCAACAACGCCTCCATGCTGCTTTATGATTTGCGCGAAAACCCCAAACGATATGTGCATTTCTCCATCTTCGGCAGAAAAGACAAGAAATAACACTATTTGAATTTTGTATAAACAACGATCCGAAAAGAAAAAATCCAGATAATGTATCCATAAACATTTATTGCTGAAGCAAATAGACGAATTTAATGGAGAAACGGAAGATAAGCATCAATTGAAATGTCAATCATTGGTAAGGGTTTATAAATCAGAACTTTCATGCAGAAAATGGGAAATGCAAGTACCGATTTCGTACATATTTTCTAAATAACTGAAAGGCAATAGTTTATCAATTTGCCGTCAAGAGCACCCTCCGTCTGGAATTTTGTAGCGTAAAAAATAATACTTAAATTTGCACTCCGTAACGAACGGAAATGAACATCTATCATCAACACTAAATAATGGGAAAGACACCAAAAGCCATGTGGGACGAATGTCGGGAAATCATCCGGCAGAATATTCTCCCCGAACAATATAACGCACTCTTTGCATACACGGAATTCAAGTCGTATGCAGACGAGCGGCTTGTATTGTCAATCCCCAGCCAATTCATTTTTGACATGCTGGAGCGGGACGAATATGTCAACCTCATCAGCCGCACGCTGCTACGGGTTTTTGGAAAGAAAATACAATTGGACTACAGCATTAAAGTCGTGAACAAACGCGACAAGGATGCTCAGATTGAAGTAAAGTCGAACAATCAGTCCAACGCAGTAAATGGTTCGCCAGTCCGTTCTGCCAACCAAACACCCGACGAATTGATGGCTCCTGCTGTTGCCGACCTTGACTCGCAACTGCATCATGGTTACTTCTTTGAAAACTATATAGAAGGAGAAAGCAACCGGTTGGCACGTTCCGTAGGCGAAGCCATCGCACAACGTCCGGCACAGGTGTTCAATCCGCTCTTCATCTATGGGCCGTCCGGATGTGGCAAGACCCACTTGGTCAATGCCGTCGGATGGCGCATCAAGCAGCAACATCCTCAACTCCGTGTCCTGTATCTGTCGGCTCATCTCTTTTATGTGCAATATACGGATGCCGTTCGTCAGAACAAGGTCAACGACTTCATCCGTTTCTATCAGACGATTGATGTGCTGATTCTCGACGACACACAGGAGTTGGCAGGCAAGACGGCTACGCAGAATACGTTCTTCCACATCTTCAACCACTTGCACCTGAATGGCAAGCAGATTATCCTCACGGCCGACCGTCCTCCCGTCAAAATCGAAGGACTGGAAGACCGTCTGCTCACTCGCTTCAAATGGGGTATGGTGGCTGAAATCGAGAAACCGACACGCGCCCTGCGTTGTCAGATTCTGCAGAACATGGTCAAGCAGAACGGATTGCGCATCCCGACGGACATCATCAATTTCATTGCCGAGAACATCAACGAAAGCGTGCGCGACCTCGAAGGCTTTGTGACGTCGCTGATGGCACATTCGGTGGCTTACGATTGTGAAATCTCGATGCAGTTGGTACACAAACTGATGCCACGTTATGTGGAAGTCAAAGAAACACCGACGACGATTGCCGACATCAAGCGCATCGTGGCTAATTATTTCCAAATCGATGAGAAGGTCATCTGTTCCCGCAGCCGCAAGCAGGAGATTGTCTACGCGCGTCAACTGGCGATTTACCTGTCGAGCAAGTATACAGGACAATCCACGGTGCAAATCGGACTGAACGTCGGAGGACGCAATCATGCGACCGTGATACATTCCATCAATCAGATAAAGAACATGTCGGAAACTGACGAGAGGACTCGTACCGACATCCGTGAACTGGAAAACCTGCTGTAACGGGCGATAAAACGATAAAACGAAAGGATAAACAAAAGGGTGCTGACGTATGGTCAACACCCTTTTCGTTTGTGCAGCACTTTATTTGACTGCCTGTTTCATCTTCTTCCTTTGCCAAATCTGAATGTCGTCGAACGTGACATCGGCACGATTGTCGGAATACGTCGTCTGATAGATACCTACGCGCAATGGTGTATTGTCGAAATCGGGCTGCGGTGCTGACGAGGCACGGCGGGAGTTCGACGGAATGAGTTGCGAAAGGGAAACGGGCGAACCCGGCATTTCGGTCCATGTCATGCCGTCGTGACTGGTGCGTGCATGAATGTCAGTTCCGCGTCGTTCCAGTTGCAGGTAAGGGTCGAACCGCCATCCTTTGTTGTTGGGATATTGAGGGCGATGTGCGCCATTGACAATGGTCAGCATGTTGCCGCAATTGTAATTGGGGAACACGCCAAGTTGCACCAGCGATTGTTGTCCGTTGGGAAGTGCATAGATGAGGACCAAACCGCCTTCGTTGTAGGCAGGCGTGCGGTGTTGCTCCTGTCCGGAAAGATGAGTAACACGGCATTGTGCGACGAAGTCGCCGATGACCTCTGCGGACTCGATGGGCCCATTCTGCGCAGCATCGGCAGACAGGTAGGTTTCGGCAGACGTCAGCGTCAGCATACCATCCGTGGTTTTGGCTTGAATGTCGGTGGCACGGGATACGAAGTCTTTCTTCCTAATCTTGACCGGCGTACTGATGACGGGGAGTTCGTTGCCGAAAACGTCACTCATTTTCATCATTGCCCTTTTCCCCTGCACGCCCAATACGGCAGATGTCGAAGGGGTAGGGGTTAATCCCGCAAGTGCCGTGCTGTCGTTTCCCGTCGCAAACGTGTTGTCGACCATGCTCCATGTGATGCGGTCGGATGCTACACTGGCACGTACGAGGGTGGGCGTCAGCGGTTCCACGTTGAAGCGGATGGAACGGGCAACGTCGGGATTGTGCAGACCGAGCGATGCCGACACGTCTGTCAGTTGCAGTTCTGTCGGTGCTGCCATGTCGCGTGCTATCGTTTCCGGAGTGATGGCATAGGGATACAGACGCAGGCGGTGCAGATAGCCGCTGAAAGGATGCGTGCCACGACTGGATGCACCTACAGTAATCGTCTTGCCGGGACGAAGCATGAGGAATACATTCTTTTCGCTCACCATTTGTCCGTCGCAATAGATGCGTTCGTTAAATCCGTCGAACGTCACTGCCCAATGCTGCCACACACCGGCTTTCACGGCCTGCGGTGCTCCGGCGTTTTCGAACGAAGCATTGTGGGCAACAATGCCTTCGGTTGCACTTCGTCCGTTGCGGAATTCAATGGTGGCGAGGTCGTTTCCCGACGGCATCAGTTGGGCAATCGTCTCGACGTCGTCCACTTCGGGATTGAAAATCCATGCCGTGAGGGCGTATGGCGCATTATACACGAGCGATTGGACGGCATCGCACGTGATTTGCATCGTCTGTGTACCCGTGAAACGGAAAGCAGCCTTGCCGTCTTTGGGCACTACCGGAACGCCGTCCACTACGTCGCCGATGGCATAATCCGAAGCATTGAGAATGTCGACATACTCCGTCTGCGCCACCTGCGCATGGTCAGCCACGTCCTTCGTGTGAATCCATGGATAACCGGCAACGATGGCGGCTTCGTCCACTTGCGGTTCGGGCAACAATGCCGAAGGGTCGCACGATGGTGTGGCACGATAGATTTTCACGTTCCAGATGGCTGGGAAATGCCCGTTCTTCTGCGTGCCGGTAATGGTGATGCGCACGAAACGTGCGTTTGCCTCCTTCTTGTCAATCATGGGCGACCCCTGCTGCGTGTTCTGCGTGCGGTCGGCATAGAGTTGCCACACGTTCCCGTCGTCAGAGGTTTCTATCTTATATTGGTAGAAAAACGTTGCGTATTCAAACTGCGTCCATATCTGATTGAACGCCGTGCGCTGTCCCAAGTCGATTTGCAACCATGCAGGCGTCGCTTCAGCCTTCCATCCCGCTTCAGCACTGCGCCACAAGGTGCCGTTGTTGTCGTCCACCGCATATTCGGGCTTGAACCACTCCGAATACGTGCTCGAAGCCGTCACCTTTGCGCCAAATGCCAAGTTGGGCAACTGATTCTTGACAGCCTTCCGTTGCAGCGAGGCCGGGACGACACCTTCGTGCGTAGGTACGATGGGGAGAATGTCGCCGTTGGCATCAAACTTCATTTCGTCAATACAAATCTGGCGATGGAAACCATGAATGGCATGCGGATTGTTGTGGCGATGGTACACCATGTAGTAGTTGTCACCATCCACGAGAACGGAATGGTGCCCGGGGCCATGTATCGTGCCATCCTCATTCGTTTTCAGAATACAACCCTTATATTGGTAAGGCCCCATCGGCCCCTCCGTCGAAACGGCATATTGCACCCGATACGTGTCATCATGACACGAACCGCTGGAATACGTGAAATAATAGATGCCATTGCGTTTGAACACGAACGGCGCCTCGAAGAAATCCGTAATTTCCGTATTCAGAATCAATTTCTTGTCCGTAAACGACTTTCCGTCGTCCGCCAACTTCGCCACTCCGCAACCGAAATCCTTGTAGATGCCCCATGTGCCAAAATACAGATATTCGCTGCCGTCGTCGTCACGGAACAATTGAGGGTCGAGCGTGATGGCATTGTGAACGAAGCGGTCGGGCACCAGCACGGCATCCGTCTCCCCCAATCGATTTACCCATGGACCGATGGGCGACGTGCTCTCGCCCACACGCACCTCGCACGGCGTGCAGTAATAGTAGCGATACGATCCATCCTCCTGTTGCACCACGTCGGGTGCCCACACCACTTCCGTCGTCGGCCAGTTCATCAGCACATTGCGCCAGTTCACAAAATCCTTCGACATCCACACCTGAGCCGGTCCGTAACCATTACCCGTTCCGTCCGTCGTCGCATAGATATAATACGTATCGCCAAATTTCCGGATCGTCGGGTCGGCAAAGTATCCCGGCACAATCGGGTTGCCAGCCCCAGCCGTATTCCATTTCGTCACTGCGTGCTGTGCCTTCGCTGTAAGCGTTGCGACCATGCACAATATGGTCATCGTGGTTTTCAACATGTTGTTCTATATTTAAGGATTGGTTACAAAGGTACGATTAAGCGCGCACAACGCAAAACGCAACAGCATTTTTTTGCAGTTGTATAGCAAAAAGGAGCATCCGACATGCGAATGCTCCTTTTTATGTTGCAGTGGGTTCTCATCCTATGATTCATTGATGGATGTGAAAACCGAGTTTCATAATGAGTTTCAGCGTCTCCTTGCTGGTATTGCGGTCATATTCCTTCTCCTCCTCCGGAAGGTCTTCGTAGGGAATCAGACATGGATGCGTTTTCAGTGCGTCGTTTCGCTGTTCGCCGTATGTCCACCCTTGTTTGATACGGCTTTCAGCCCATACTTCATGCACGTTCTTTGCCATTTGTTCCACTAATTGCTCTAATTCTGCAGGCAACAGGATATTTCTCGTGTCGATTGGGGTTGGTGTGTACATTTTTGTTTTCATAATGGTTTAGGATGAATGATGATACTAATAAAGAGACGTTTCATGTCGAAACTCTATCATCAATCATCCTCAAATGCTTTGTTTTTGATGTGATTGCCTGTGATTTCCTCCAAGAAGTCGTTGCGCATCACCATTAGCAGGTCACGCGTATATTCAAAGAGCAATCCCTTGTAGAAGGTCACATCCTTGTGGTTGGTTTTTGTCAGTCGTTCCCACAACGTTACTTCTATGGCATCTTTATACGCATAATGCAACCCTTCGCGGTCATCGTCCGTCATCAGTTTGCGCAGTTTTTGCTCTTCCAATATCAACGGACTTCCTTTCAACGCTTCGGGGGCTGCCTCTTTCCAGAGTCCTTCAAGGAATGTACGAAATTCTGCCTCAATCTTCAACGGCAAATCCATCGTGTATTCCCCGATGGTTTCAGGGCGTTCGATGGCAGCCTCATGAACAAGGTTGCCAAAATATTTGTCGAGCAGTTCCTGCTCTTTCTCTTTACAGAGAATCTCAATCTGTTCGTTTATCATGATGATTTCAGTACTATATTATATGTCATTTTGTACCATCTTTTTCAGGGAATTCCAGATCTTTCCTTTACCTGAGAATACAAATAAATAAGAACATATAGATGCAGAGATTCCACCACAGATAATTCCTACTGTCCTTCTCATTGTTTC
>JAFLUS010000045.1 GCA_022508685.1 Prevotellaceae bacterium
AGCCCAAGAGGGGGACTTGTACGGGGTGGCCGTTCATGAGGAAGTTCTCGAACTCGTTGAGCACGGCTTTCATGCCGGCATAGATGGTGGCTTCGTTGATGCCCGAGTTGCGGGCTGCGGCCTCCATGAGGGCATCGCTGTCGATGCGGCTGTAGTGCACGGGTGAGGTGATGTAGATGGGCTTTTCCTGAAAGGGCAGTTTCCGCAGGTTGGTTTTGATTTTCATTCCCATAGTCGTTCTTGTTTTTAAGGGTTTGTAAATGAAAAAAAGGTTTGTAACTCTCTTTGTTCGTGGCTGTCTGACGGAGTGACGTCCCTCCATCGTTTTTCCACATACAAAGGTACTGATTTTTATTGGATTGCGCAAGTTTTTCGCTGCTTTTTTTCAGTCTTTTTCCTCACTTTTCTTGCTTGAAGAAATGGGGCTGCGGAGGGTGGTGCGGTGCATGGGTTCGTGGAGTGCGATGTGCAGGTCAGTGGAGTGCGGCGTACGGAGGTGCAGCGTGCGGTGCACGGGAGCGTGGAGTGCGGTGCACGGAAAGGAGGTGTGGGTTGGGGAGGATGGGGAGGATGTTTTCATAGACTTCTGATAAAAATACAAAAATACGTTTTCCTGTTTTTTTGATTTTTCTTGAAACTCTATGATATAATCCTCCCCATCCTCCCCCTAGTGCATCACCAATTTGTGTTCATTCTTTCATAACTATTTGTATTTTAGGCACTTTCTGCATGATTGTCCCATTCTGCGGCAATGGTCTTTGCTTCGTCTTCCAATGCTGCAAAATTTAATTTCATGATTTTGTATCTTATTTTTCCGTTTACTTTCTTGCATTGGAAATTGTTTTTTCGCAATAGGGTTCCGACGCTTTTTGCGCTGTAGTTTCCGGGTGCCACTTGTTTCATCCATTCGATGATTTCGCCGACGGTGACGCTCAGGCACGTCTCGTGGGGCTCGGGGCAGCGCACGACGGTGTGGAGGATGGCTTCGGCGGTGTCCTGCTCGACGTAGCGGCAGTTGATGGTTTCGAGTTTCCGCATCTCGTCGCGTGTGACGGCGAGTGGATAGGTGCCTTGTCGGATGAGGGCGTAGGCTTGGGCAAAGGCTTCGTCGACGGGGAGGGTGGCGTAGTCGTCGCTGCCGCTGATGGGGAGGACGACGAAGCGGCGGCTGCCGGCGCCGTCGGGCAGCATGTTGAGTTGGTTGGTGGTACCGATGAAACTGACGTGGGTGCGCCGCACCTTGGCGGTGCGGTCGTATGCCCGGCGCAGGTTGGTGGTGCCGCCTGCCGCTCCGCCCACCATGTTCTTGATGCGGTTGTAGTTGGTGGTGTTGAAGACGAATTCGTCGAGGTTGTAGAGGATGTTGTTGGCGAGTGCCATCATCTCGTCCTTGTTCTCGCGGTTGTCCAGCGTGGTCTGCCCCACGGTGTAGCGTTGCAGGGGGTGAGGGAGGAGGCGTTTGACGAATTCCGTCTTTCCCGTGCCTCCCGTCTCGCTGAAGAGGAGGAGCATGAGTTGGTTCTGCACGTTGCGGTGCTCGATGGCGACGGCGACCATGGTGACGTACCATTTCTTTGCCATGTGGCGGAGGAATTGGGCTTCATCGTCGTCTGTCGTGAGGTGGAGATGGGCGAAGAGGCGGTCGATGTGGTCGGTCTGTCCGTCCCATGCGGGGAGCGACCGTGCGTATTCTTCGGCGGGGTTGTAGGGCAGCGACATGTCGTCGTTGTCGATGTAACTGGCGAGTTGCCCTTCGCTGACGGCTATGCCCTGCTGGTTGAGCCGCTTGAAGAGGAGGCGGAGGATGCGGGGTTCGAGTGGTTTCCATTCGTCGGGGAGGCTGTTCCACCGGATTTCCACCTGCTCGGTGATGAGGTTGTAGCGCAGCGTGCCCATGTCGCGGATGGCTTCCAGCACCTTCTCGGTGCGGTTCTTCGCCTCCTGCCGCCGCTCGTCGTCGGTCTTGCGTGCCCTGCCGCCTTGGTTTGCCTTGCGTTCGCCACGGGGGATGGTGATGCCTGCCTGCTGTGCGTAGTGGAAGAAGGTGGCGAGCCGCACGCGTCCGTTCTGCGTGGCAAGGGCGTTGTTGTACTTGCGGTCGCATTCATTGTCGTCGTACTGCGGATGCATCCGGCTGACGCGGTGGAAGAGGTCGCGTCCCTGTTCGCCAAGTTCGTTGGCAAAAGCAAATCCGATGTTCATCCATTGGTCGTAGGGGGAGGTGATGTCGGTGTGGCTCACCTCCAGCGCTTCGATGGTCTTGATGACTTTGCGGACTGCGTCGTCCGCATTTGGAATTTGTTTCATTTTTGTTTGTGTAGAATTAAATGGTTTTTGAAATGAAATTAAAGGGTTTCTGAAAATCGTGGATTGATGTAGCAGTCGGGGTCCCACGACAGGTAGCAGCAACGTGCCATGTCCTTGCCGCTGGGGTCGGGACGGACGCCGTATTCGAAGGCGATGTAGTCGCTGATGTCGTCGAAATGGCGTCCGAACTCCTTCTCTCCGCGCTCTCCGCAGGCGATGAACCACTTGATGCCGTTGCCGCGCGGCGAAGTGAACATCAGTTCCGTTTCATAGCGCCGGTCGTGGGGCAGCAGCCTGAGCAGTTCGGCAAGTTTGTCGGGCGCGAGGTTGTCGAAGTCGATGACCATCATGCCGCTTGCGCTGACAAGGTGGTCCGCCTTTCGGTAAGTAAACGTTCCGTTCGGCGTGCAGGAATAGAAGTTGAGCGCCTTTTTCGTCTTTTGTAACTTCTCGTCGACTGTCGCCCGCAGGTCGAGCGTGGCTTGCCGGGCACGTTCGCTGACGATGTAGCGGTGGATGTCGGTCAGCAACACTGATTGCTTGATGACGGTCGTGGAGGGTGCTCCTGTACCACCCTTATTGATGAAGCCTTTGTCGCATACCGATATGAGTGGTGTTTGTGGTAATTTTGTTTTCATTCTGATATCGTTCTGTATTTTTTTATGTTTTTTGGTTATATCCTTGAATGCGTGTTTCAGACAGTTGTTACTCTTTCATTGCTCTTTGTGATGGTTCATTGTCCTGTGGATGGTCGTCGCAATGGCGGAGATTTGTTGTTCATCGTCGTTATCTTTTTTAACCTCCTCACCCGAAATGGGAAAGAAGGGAGTTATGAAATGTAACCTGAGTTAACAAAATTTGTGGATATTTCGTTTCCGATATGAGTCAATTCCTAAACGAATTGGCATCACCATCGAAATCTGTAACCGGTCGCAAATTTACAATATTAAAATCGTTCCCGCAAGGAAAAATGATGAAATTTTACAAGTTTTCCTGTAAAATGCAAGCAAAAAGTTTCCAAAAACGGAAAACTTTGCAAATGTGTGGATTTTGTAAACCATTAAATATGTGTGGTTTGAGTTTTCAAAACGGAAAACTTTGAAAAAAACTACAATTGTCTGCCGTTGATGTCGTAGAGTGTATTTCGGTGTATTAGAGTATCCTTTTCAGTATACTTTTGTGTAAAATATAGTATACTATAGTATATTTTAGTGTATTATAGTATACTTTTGTATAACAATGCTGTCAATTTTGTACAATTATTATACGTTCTTACACATTCGTATACAAAAAAAAGTGTAACAACGAGCATACAAATACAAAAATGGATGGTTACAAAATGACAGGTTGTTGCTTTCCGCTCCGCAGAGTCGGTGGGCAACAACCTGTCAAGTTTTGCGTGTCCGATGAATGTGGACGCAGAATGAAATAGTCAGTTATCTGCGCTTTTGGGCAGTTTTCGCGTGGATGCGGATGACGCTGAATGAATAGGCGGGCAGGGTGTGGGTGAATGTATCGGCTATGGTCAGTGTCGTTTCGGTCGGACGATTGTCGCGGTCGGCGGGTTGTCCGCTGAGGGTGCTGACGATGGCGGTGGGAGCATAGGCTGCCGCGTCGGGGAGCGTGATGGTGGTCGTCGTGGAGAGGGGAGTGACGTTCACGAGTTTCACAATGAGGTCGCCTGTGGCTTCGTCCCTGACGACGGAATGGCTGATGCGGCGTGTGGCATCGGCGTGATGGAAGGTGGTGGTGTCGTTGTGTGCTTCGACGACGAGGTCGGAGGCGAGATAGAGGGTACCCGTGTTGTTGCCGTAGAGTTTCTGCACTTGGTAGTTGACGGTGGGACGTACTTCGGTGTTGTTGAAGTAGATGAGGTCGGGGTTCCACTGCGTGTGTCCGTCCTTGGCGAGGAGTGGGGCGTAGGAGGTCATCGTGACGACGTCGGCATTGCGTTCGATGTTGGTGAGGTGCATGGCTTCGGCAAGTGCGTTTTCGAGCCGGTTGCCTTTCGATGCCCATTCGCCGAGATAGACTTTGGGGCCGGTGCGGGGATAGGTGTCGTAGAAGTTCTGGTTGTTGAAGTACCATCCGGGGGCGACGTAGTAGTGTTCATCGACGAGGTCGACGTTCTCTTGGCGTGCCAGTTGCCAGCCGTATTCGTAGTCGGAGCCTTCGAAGAAGGGGCCTGCCGTACCGACGATTTGAATGTCGGGATGGGCTTGCTTGATGATGCGGTGGAGGTAGTTGAACCGCTCTGTGAACACGTCGCTGATGAGGTCTTCGTTACCTATGCCGAGGTATTTGAGATGGAACGGGGCTGGGTGTCCGGCTTGTGCACGCAGTCGGGCGAGCGGACTGGTGGCGGGATTGCCGTTTGCCCATTCGATGAGGTCGAGCAGTTCCTGTGCATAGGCATCCATTTGTTCCATGGGGATGCCGCCTTGCTGTCCCCATCCGTCGCGGCTGGAGTTCTGACAGGGTACGCCGGCGGGAAGGACGGGGAGGGGTTCGGCACCGATGTCTTCGCAGAATTGGAAGTATTCGTAGAAACCGAGACCTTTGGACTGGTGGTAGCCCCAGATGTTGCTTTGTGACTGGCGTTCCCAGAGTGGCCCGATGGTGGTTCGCCAATGGTACATGTTGTCGATGCCGTTGCCGTGGGTGACGCATCCTCCGGGGAAGCGGACGAAACGCGGACGGAGGTCGGCGAGTGTCTGTGCAAGGTCGGCACGGAGTCCGTTTTTCCGTCCCTTGAACGTCTTTTGCGGGAACAGGCTGACGAAATCAATCGCAAGCGTACCGGCTGTGAGGGGTTCGACGGAGAGGGTTGCTGCCTTTGCTGATGCATCGGGACGGAGCACGGCGGTGTGCTGTTTCCATTCTCCGGATGCAGGAATGGAAAGGGTGGTTTGGGCTATCACCTGTTGTCCGTCGAGCAGTTTCACCACGAGGCGTTGCGGGGTCTTGTCCATGCTCTTGGCAAAGAGGCTGATGTCGTATTTGTCGCCCTTATGGAGCGTGATGCCGTCGAAGCCTTCGTTGCGGAGCGATGCTCCGGGAGTGCTTGTCGTGAGGACGGCGTAGTGGGCGTTGTTGGCATGGATGGGCTGAATGGTATCGATGTCGAAGGTGGTGCCGTTGCCGACGAGTTTCCAGAAACTTTTGGCATTCCATTCCTTGCGGTCGAGTGCATTGTATTCAAAATCGCGGTTCTGGATAAGTTCTGCGTACAGACCGCCATCGGCACTATAGTTGATGTCTTCGAAGAAAATGCCGATGAGGTTCGGAGAGATGGCTTTCGTGTCGTCGGGGTGAATGTCGAGTGTGGCGTGAAGCGACTGGATGCCGCGGAAACGGCGTTCGTCGTCGCGTGTACTTTCGCTGTAACTGCGGTTGCGGTTTTCGGCATCGCTGATGCGGAGTTTGAGTTGCTCAACGACGGAGTAGGGTACGCGGTGGATTTCACCATTCTGACGAACACCATTGACGAAGACGTTTTTGCTGCGTTGCTGTGACTTGTAGACGGCTTCAGTGACGGGTGTCTCGTTTTCCCATGTGCGGAAGTCGCGACTGGTGGTGCTGTAATAGCCTTTATCGGTCTGCAGATAGAGGGTGAACACGTTGTCCGCGTGTGTCAATACAAGATTTTGCACCGGTTGCTTGGCTTGGGTATAGGGGTAGTCTTGCGGTTTCCACAGCCAAAGGTCGCTGGAGTGGGTGGTGGCAAATTGATGGGCACGGGAATTCACCGTCCATGCGGCATACCATTCTCCGTCGGTGTAGACGACGGAGGGGTGGTACATGTTCTTATTGGGGCCCCAGTTGCCGAAATCGCTCTTGACAACGGAGTAGTCGTTTCCGATGGCTGTCCACCGCTTCTGGTCGGCGCTGTAGGCAAGGTGGATGCCTTCTTTCGGATTGTCGGTGGCGTAGGTCAGCAGATAGACGGAATCGGTGTGCTGGACGCTGCGAGGTGTGTTGGCGTAGGTATACGACGATGAGGTTGCAATCAGCAATGCTGTGCAAATGAAGGTTCTGATGGTTGTCATGTCTTATGTGGAATGAGTTAAGGATTATTGCACGGTCAGTTGTGCTTGTGTGCTTGTGGGTGTGCCGTAGAGTTCACCATTGGGCCCGCCAGTCTCGTAATATACTTTTGTCGTAGCGACTTTCACGGTGTAAGTGCCGGGCTTTGTGGGTGCTTCGAAGCCGTTTGGAATTTGCAGCGGCGACTTGGGTTGACCGACAACGCTCCACGTTTTGCCGTAAGTGGTATCGGAGTTGGAAACGGTCAGGCTATAGTCCGTCTTGTAGATGTGCTGACCAACGGTTTTGTAGACGATTGTTCCGTCGACGTGTGCACGAGGCGATACCATATTCGGGGTGAGTGTCAGGCTTTCGAACACGGGTGGACGGGCATTGGTGGCGTGTTCTTCTTTGCATGATGTCGTGCAAATCAGCATGGCTGCAGATGCAACGCAAATGTAGAGCAAACTACGGAGCGATGTATGTAGATGGGTCATAGTCAGAAACTTATTTGATGATACAATGGTATGTCGTTATTCATGCAGCATGATGCCGGTAATGGTGCGTCCCGAACGGATGCCCAAGCGACGCGCACTGAAGAACTGGTCGGCATGGCTGTATGTGCAGATGCCGCATAGTTCGATGTTTTCCGGCAGCAATCCGCAAGCGATGAGTTGTTGCTGGTTGCACGTGGGCAGGTCGATATGCCATTTTTCCTTCATGATGTGCAGCGTACCATCGCTGACGGCAAATTGCCCATTGGGACGCATGGAGATGCTGTTCATGTCAAATCCTGCCGCTTCGAAGGCTTCGTAGACTTCGTTGCCTACTTCAAAGCATTCCAACGATATGCCGGGACCGATGACGGCTTTGCAGTCTTTCGGATTGGTACCATAGGCGTCCGTCATTCGTTCAAGGGCGATTTCGGCAATGCGTCGCAGCGTGCCGCGCCATCCTGCGTGGATGCACGCAATGGCATGGTGGGCAGGGTCGTACATCACGATGGGGATGCAGTCGGCAGTTGAAATGCAGAGGCACACTTTGGGCAGATTGGTGATGAGTGCATCGACGCCTTCCAGCAGGTTTTGGCGCTCTGTCTGCGGGGTGTTCATAAATGCTTCATCCACTCGTCTGACGAAAGTCGAGTGGATTTGGTGGGTATAAATAAAATTCTCTTGCGGAATTCCCATTTCGTTGGCAAAAATCGTGCGGTTGTTCCTTACCGCCTCCTTGTCGTCTCCGCAGAAGGCGTTGGCATTGAATTCACCATAAGCACCTTTGCTGAATCCGCCTTGGCGCATCGTCGAGAATGCCCGTACCTCGGGGGCTATCTGATATTCTAACAGTTTCATTTTGTTGTTGTCTTATTCCTCGTCTTCATATTCGAAGTCGTCCAAATCTTCAATGTCTTCGATATCGTCAAAGATATCTTCCTCTTCAATGTCGTCGTCAAATCCGTCGTCTTCGTCGTCACCCGTTTCCATCAGTTCGGCACGCAGTCGCAAGGTGTCTTTCGGGTGGTGGACGATGGTTTCGTGCGTGGTCAGTGCGGCAATCTTGTTGCTTTCGCTGTTCATTTCGCGCCACAGCACGTCCTTCAGTTCCGAAAGCCCAAAACCTGTGACGGAGGAGATGAACACGACGGGCAATTCCGTCGGCAATGTCTCTTTCAGCATCTCTATCAGTTCGTCGTCGAGCAGGTCGCACTTCGTCACTGCCAGCACACGTCCTTTGTCCAACAACTCGGGATTGTAGGTCGTGAGTTCGTTGAGCAGAATTTCATACTCTCGCTTGATGTCGTCGCTGTCACCCGGCACCATGAACAGCAGCAGGGTGTTGCGTTCGATGTGCCGCAGGAAACGCAGTCCGAGTCCTTTGCCCTGACTGGCTCCTTCAATGATGCCCGGAATGTCAGCCATGACAAACGACTGGTGGTCGCGATATGCCACGATGCCCAATGAGGGTTCCAACGTCGTGAACGGATAGTTGGCAATCTTAGGTTTGGCTGAAGACAATGCCGACACCAACGTCGATTTGCCCGCATTGGGGAAACCTACCAGTCCCACGTCTGCCAACAACTTCAGTTCCAGCACGACACTCAATTCCTGCATCGGCTCTCCGGGTTGGGCATAACGCGGCGTGCGGTTGGTCGGGGTACAGAAATTGAAGTTGCCCAATCCGCCACGTCCGCCACGCAGCAGGATGACTTCCTGTCCGTGTTCCGTCACGTCGCAGATATAGGCACCGGTCTCGGCATTGTACACCACCGTTCCGCACGGCACTTCCACATAGGCGTCAGCCCCCTGTCGTCCCGTCGACTTGTTCTTTCCGCCATTCTCGCCATGTTCGGCATGGATGTGGCGGTCGTAGCGCAAGTGGAGCAACGTCCAGAAATTGCGGTTGCCACGCAGAATGACGTGACCGCCCCGTCCGCCGTTGCCTCCGTCGGGACCACCTTTCGGAGCATATTTGGCACGGTGCAGATGTGTACTGCCCCGTCCGCCCTTCCCCGAACGGCAGTAGATTTTTACATAGTCTATGAAGTTGCTTTCAACCATTCCCTATTCCTTCCTCTGTTGATATGTCTGTGAGTTGCTCGTTCAAAGTGGAGTAGCCACTCCTGCCGCCTCAATCTCTGCATAGATGTCGGCAAGCATCTGTTCCTTTGCGCCCTTCCAAGTCAGTACACGGCGCATACCTTTGTCCTCAAACCATGCTGCCACAGGCTCTGTCTGTGCATGATAGACTTCAAACCGACGGCGGATCGTTGCTTCGTTATCGTCAGCACGACCTTCAATTTCCGCACGTTTCAGCAATCGCTCCATCAGCGTTGCCTCGTCCACATGGAGTTCGACGACGATACCCAATACATCGCCGCGTTCTGCCAACATCCGTTCCAAGGCTTCCGCTTGGCGGGTTGTGCGTGGAAATCCATCGAAAATGACTCCCGTAGAGTCAGCCATGCCGTCGTACACGTTGGCAAGAATATCTATCATCAGTTCATCGGGAATCAGTCTGCCCTCGTCGATATATCCGCGGGCCGTCTTTCCCAATTCCGTACCTTTCTTCATTTCCTCGCGCAGCACGTCGCCCGTCGAAATGTGAGCCATGCCGTAGCGCTTTGCAATTTCCGCACTGTAAGTGCCTTTGCCCGAGCCCGGAGCACCGAAAATCACTAAATTCTTCTTCATGTTCAATTCTGTATTTCTTGAGTTATCATTCTGTCTATTCCGTCACCGTATAGATGTCGCCGTAGTTTCTGCCCATGCCGTTGTAGTCCAGTCCATAGCCCACGATAAACGCATTGGGGATCTCCATTGCGCAATAGTCCACCTTCAACGGCACCGTCAGGCATTCGGGCTTCTGCAACAACGTGCACACTTTCACACTCGCTGCACCTTTTGAGAAGAATTGCGGCAACAGGTTGTACATCGTCACCCCCGTGTCAACAATATCTTCCACCACAATCACGTCGCGGGCACGCACGTCCACGTTCACACCAATCAACTCCTTCACGCATCCCGTCGACGACATGCCTTCATACGATGACACCTTGGCGAACACGACCTCTGGCTGAAACGTCAGATACCTCACCAAGTCGGCTGCAAACATAAACGCGCCGTTCAGAATGCACACCATCACGGGGTTCTTGCCCTCGTAGTCCTGATTTAGCCGTTCCGCTACATTCTTCACCCGTTCTGCTATCAACTCCTTCGGATACGACAATTCAAAATTTCGGTCTAAAATCTTTACCATGACCATTCCTTGATTTTTGTACAATGCCGACTGCGGCATATAAACACATTGCAAATATACAAACAATCGCCGAACCAACCAAACGATT
>JAFLUS010000046.1 GCA_022508685.1 Prevotellaceae bacterium
TTGTTTTTCGTTTTGCATTGTGCTCGCTTATTCGTAACTTTGCGCTTTGAACCTAAAAAGAAAGGATACGGATGATGTCAGCAGTTACGATTAAGAAAGTGGAGGGTAAGAAAGACCTGAAGCGGTTTATCAAGTTCAGTTACGAACTGTATAAGAATCACCCCTACTACGTGCCCGACCTCTATTTTGACCTGAAGAACACGTTGAGCGACAAGAATGCCGCGCTGGAGTTCTGCGAACGGCAGGCCTTCTTGGCAGAACGCGACGGACAGGTGGTGGGGCGCGTCGTTGCCATCATCAACAGGAAAGCCAACGAGGCGTGGAAACGCGATGCCGTGCGCTTTGGGTGGATTGACTTCATCGACGACCGCGAAGTGAGCCGCGCATTGCTCGAGGCTGTGGAACAGTGGGGCAAGGAGCGGGGAATGAACGAGGTGCAGGGACCGCTCGGGTTTACGGACATGGACCCCGAGGGCATGCTGTACGAAGGATTTGAGGAACTGGGCACGATGTCTACGTCGTACAATTATCCGTACTACATGGACCACATGCCGCCGCTCGGATACGTGAAGGACAACGACTGGATTGAATACCGGCTGGAAGTGCCTCGCGCAACGGGTGTGCCCGAACGTCTGGCACGTGTCGCCGACATCGTGCAGCAGAAGTACGACCTGAAAATCATGAAGTTCAAGACGACGAAGGAAATTGCACGTGCCTACGGACGCGAGATTTTCGAAGTGCTCAACGAAGGGATGCAGGTGCTGTATGGCTACAGCCTGCTGTCGGAAAAGCAAATCGACCAATACGTGAAAATGTACCTCGGCGTGGTAGACCCCAAACTCGTGTCGTGCATTGCCGACAAGGACGGACGACTGATTGGAACGGGCATCTGCATGCCGTCGCTCGCCAAGGCACTGCAGAAATGTGGCGGAAAACTCTTCCCCTTCGGCTGGTACCACCTGCTGAAGGCACTGAAATGGAAACACGACAACCACCTCGACATGCTGCTCATCGCCGTGCGGCCCGAATGGCAGGCAAGAGGCGTGAACGCGCTCTTCTTCAAGGACCTGCTGCCGATATTCATCAGCGAAGGCTACGACTGGTGCGAAACCAGCGTGGAAATGGAGACCAACATGAAGGTGCAGCAGCAGTGGATATACTTCGAACGCCGCATCCACAAGCGCCGCCGCTGCTGGATGAAGAAATTAGATAATTGACCAACGCAAGATACAGAAAAGACGTGAACGAGGAACTGGAACAGAATGGCGGACAGACGGTGGCGTACACCGACGACAACATCCGCCACTTAAGCGATATGGACCACGTGCGCACGCGCCCCGGCATGTACATCGGCCGACTGGGCGACGGCAGCCACGCAGAGGACGGCATCTATGTGCTGCTCAAGGAAATCATCGACAATTCCATCGACGAATTCAAGATGAATGCGGGCAAGCGCATCGAGATTGACATACAGGACGACCGCCGCGTGACGGTGCGCGACTACGGACGCGGCATCCCGCAAGGCAAGATGATTGAAGCCGTCTCCATGCTCAACACGGGCGGAAAGTACGACTCCAAGGCATTCAAGAAAAGCGTGGGGCTGAACGGCGTCGGAACGAAAGCCGTCAACGCCCTTTCGAGCCACTTTGAAGTGAAGAGTTTCCGCGACGGAAAAGTGCGTGCCGCAAAGTTTGAAAAAGGCATCCTCAAAGCCGACTCCACCGAAGACTCCACCGAGGAGAACGGCACGTTCATCTTCTTCGAACCCGACGACACGCTGTTCCTCCACTACAAGTTCCAAGCAGAATTCGTCGAGACCATGTTGCGCAACTACACGTACCTCAACACCGGACTCGAAATCTACTACAACGGCCGACGCATCACGTCGCGAAACGGACTGAAAGACCTGCTGACGGACACGATGGACACGACCGCCCTCTACCCCATCGTCCACCTCAAGGGCGACGACATCGAAATCGCCTTTACGCACACCAACCAGCAATATGGCGAAGAATACCACTCCTTCGTCAACGGACAGCACACCATTCAGGGCGGCACGCACCAGTCGGCATTCAAGGAGCACATAGCCCGCACCATCAAGGAGTTCTATCAGAAGAACTACGAATTTGCCGACATCCGCAGCGGCATCGTGGCTGCCATAGCCATCAACGTGGAAGAGCCGCAGTTTGAAAGCCAGACGAAAATCAAACTCGGTTCGCTCACCATGGAACCGAACGGCGGCGTGTCGGTCAACAAGTTCGTAGGCGATTTCATCAAGAACGAAGTCGACAACTATCTGCACCGCAACACCGACATTGCCGAAATCCTCGAACAGAAAATCAAGGAGAACGAGCGCGACCGCAAAGCCATAGCGGGCGTAACGAAGTTGGCGCGCGAACGTGCCAAGAAGGCGAACCTCCACAACCGCAAACTGCGCGACTGCCGCATCCACCTCAACGACCCCGCGCCCAAGCAACGGAAGAACGCCGACGGCGAACAGGAAGCCGACCCACGCTTCGACTCCTGCATCTTCATCACCGAAGGCGACTCTGCCAGCGGCAGCATCACCAAGAGCCGCGACGTCAACACGCAAGCCGTGTTCTCGCTGCGCGGCAAACCGCTCAACTCGTTCGGACTGACGAAGAAGGTCGTGTACGAAAACGAAGAATTCAATCTGCTGCAAGCCGCCCTCAACATCGAAGACGGACTCGACGGACTGCGCTACAACAAAGTCATCGTGGCGACCGATGCCGACGTCGACGGCATGCACATCCGTCTGCTGATGATTACGTTCTTCCTCCAATTCTTCCCCGAACTCGTGCGCAAAGGGCACGTCTACATTCTGCAGACGCCGCTTTTCCGCGTCCGCAACCGCAAGCGCAAACTCAGGAAAGCCGTTCTCGAGGCATATCAGAAGCAGCATCCCGACGACAAAGGCGATTTCATCACGCGCTATTGCTACAGCGACGACGAGCGGCTGGCTGCCATCGAGCAACTTTCGCCCGAACCCGAAATCACCCGTTTCAAAGGGCTTGGTGAAATCTCTCCGGAAGAGTTCCGCGGTTTCATCGGTCCCGACATCCGTCTGGAACAAGTCACGCTCCGCAAGACCGACCAAGTGAAAGAACTGCTGGAGTACTACATGGGCAAGAATACGGGCGAGCGGCAGAACTTCATCATCAACAACCTCCGCATTGAGGAAGACCGCCCCGACGAAGATACGGAATCATAAACCGCGAACAGATGAACCACAAACTATTATTTGCAGGCTCGTTTGCCCCGTTCACCATTGGCCACAAGGACATCGTAGACCGCGCGTTGGCAATGGGCATGCAAGTAGTGATTGCCGTCGGCACACATCCCGACAAGCACGACATGACGGCCACCGACGAACGCGAAGCGCAAATCCGCCGGGTCTTCGCTTCCGAACCGCGCGTGACGGTCACCCACTACGAAGGACTGACGACGGATTTTGCCCGAACCATAGAGGCGACGGCACTGCTGCGCAGCGTGCGCAGCGTGAAAGACTACGAATACGAACGCGAACTGGCAGACATCAACCGCCGACTCTCCGGCATCGAGACCATCCTGCTCATCGCCCGTCCCGAGTATGCCGCCGTCAGCAGCAGCGTCGTGCGCGAACTGATGCGCCATGGTCACGACGTGAGCGCCTTCCTTCCCTAATTTTTCCGAACAACATGAAAAGACTCCTTACCTCCATTGCCCTTACCTTATTATATATAGGTATTGTCCCCGCACAATCGCCGGCTCATCTCCGCATCAACGAAACGCTGTTGCGGAAAATCCAGATGGCAGAGTATTTCATCAGCCACTTCTACGTCGACACGCTGTCGGAGGAGAAAGTCGTCGACGACGCCATCACCGGAATGCTGCGCCAACTCGACCCCCATTCCACGTACATCAAGGCAAAGGACGTGGAACGCAGCAACGAAAATCTGAACGGCTCCTTCGAGGGCATCGGCGTGCAGTTCAACATGGTGGAGGACACGCTCGTCGTCATCCAGCCCGTCAGCGGAGGCCCTTCCGAGAAGAAGGGCATCATCGCCGGCGACCGCATCGTGATGGTGAACGACACGGCAATCGCGGGAGTGAAAATGTCGCGCGACGACATCATGCGCCGCCTGCGCGGGCCGAAGGGAACGAAAGTCAAGTTAGGCATCGTGCGGCAAGGCGTGAAAGGCATCAACGACTTCATCATCGTGCGCGACAAGATACCCGTCTTCACCCTCGACGCCCACTACATGGTCGATGCCGAGACGGGATACGTCCGCATCGGTTCGTTCGGCGCCAAGACGCATCAGGAATTCATGGACGCCGTCGACGGACTGTTGGCGAAAGGCATGACCCGCTTGGTGCTCGACCTGCAAGGCAACGGCGGCGGCTATCTCGCGGCAGCCGTAGACATCACCAACGAATTTCTTGCCGACGGCAGCCTCATCGTCTACACTGAAGGCAGCAGCCAGCCACGCCGCGACTTCCGTGCCGACGGAAAGGGTCGTCTGCAGCAGATGCCCGTCGTCGTGCTGGTCGACAGTTACAGCGCCAGCGCATCCGAAATCCTGTCGGGCGCCTTGCAGGACAACGACCGCGCCCTCATCATCGGACGCCGCACATTCGGCAAAGGCCTCGTGCAACGTCCGTTTGACCTGCCCGACGGCTCCGTCATCCGACTGACGACGGCACACTACTACACGCCGTCGGGTCGCTGCATCCAGAAGCCTTACACGCTCGGCGACCGCAAGGACTACGATGACGACATGAACGAACGGCTGAAGTCGGGCGAACTCACTGCCGACCTCAACACCCTCATTCGGGCAGAAGGCGATTCCGTTGCCGTCGCCGGCAGCGACAGCGTGCTGCGTGTGCTGCGCACCCAACTCTTTCCCGACACGTTGAAGTACCGCACGCTCCAACGCCAACGCATCGTCTACGGCGGTGGCGGCGTCATGCCCGACATCTACGTGCCGCTCGACACGACAAAGACGACGCTCCTCCACAGACAACTGAATGCCAAAAGTTGCGTCGTCAACACCGTGCTGCGATACATGGACAAGAACCGCAAGAAACTCACGCGCACCTATCCCACCTTCGACGAATTCTATCAGCAGTTCAGCGTGCCGCAGGACATGGTCGACATGCTGCTCGCCGAAGCCAAGACGGCAAAAATCGAGTACACCGACTCCATGCTGCAGGTTACGCTGCCCCACGTCTTGCCACATCTGAAAGGACTGCTTGCCCGCGACCTGTGGGACATGAGCGAATATTTCCACATCGTCAATCCGCTGAACGACATCTACTTGCGCGGCATCGAAGCCATCAAGGAAGAGTAGCCGCATCCGTCATCTTCAAATCCCTACAGCCCATGATTACCTATCAGACTGAAAACGTGAAAATGCCGTCCATCCGCCGACGCGCCATTTCGGCTTGGATTCGGCAAGTTGCCGAGCAGCACGGCTGCACCGTAGGCGACATCGCCTATATTTTCTGCGACGACGAGCGCATTATCGACGTCAACCGCCAGTACCTCCAGCACGACTACTACACCGACATCATCACCTTCGACTACACCGAAGGCACGCGCATTTCGGGCGACCTCTTCATCTCGCTCGACACCGTCCGCACCAACGCTTCGCAGTTTGCCGACAACGCTTACCGACAGGAATTGCTCCGCGTCATCATCCACGGCATCCTTCATCTGTGCGGCATCAACGACAAGGGCCCCGGCGAACGCGAAGTGATGGAACAGCACGAGAACGAAGCCCTCGCCCTGCTCACCACGCCGTCGACGCCCAACGGCATCGATGCGTATTTTCGCGACTAAACCTGCGCCCCTCTTCATGCCCTGACGAGGGCTGCGACAAAACGACACGGAAAGGCGGAAATCGGTTGACACGTGCAACCCCTTTCCGCCTTTTCGCTGACACGCGCGGGAAACAGGCATTTTTCCGCACCGGAAACGACCATTTTGGCGATTTTTTCAAACACCTGAAAACAAGCACTTTGCAAAACATTTTTACCCCACTTTGAAGCCGTCAGAAAAAGACTATAGTTTTCACATTTCCGGACTGCAGTCTGCAGAAAATTTCATCGGAGTCTTTTTTCAGCAAAACTTCGGAGAAAAAATCACGAAACTATAGTGTCTTTTTGTCAAGACTGCCACACCCGGATTTCACCTCCGAAACCGCCACCTTTCCAGACTCGGAAAATACGGATTTACAGCACATTCGACCGCTACCGACGCCACATTTTTGTGATTTCTTGCATTTTCCCACATTTTTTTTGTTTCGTTCAACAAATTTAACTATTTTTGCGACACAAAAACACTTGTAATATCTTTCAATTTACAAAATTTATGCACATTTTCAAAACAACCCTGCTCGCCGTTGCCGCGCTCTTCTGCGCCACCTCCGCATCGGCACAAGAAGCCGCCCACTGCGACAACGCTTGTTGCGCAGAAGCACAGGCTCTGGGCTACAAGCCCTACCCCTACAACTTCGTACAACTGCAAGGCGGACTCGGAACCACCTTCACCAACAAGTCGTTCACCGACTTGCTTTCGCCCACAGCCAGCGTAGGCGTCGGACGCTTCTTCGCACCCGCCGTCGGTGCACGTCTGCACATCAACGCATGGGAATCGAAAGGCGGCTTCCGCACCATCGACGATACGTATAAGTTCAACTACCTGAACACCAACGCCGATGTGCTCCTCAACCTCACCAACCTCTTCTCGAAGAAGAACAACCACCTGCTCAACGTCATCCTCGTCGGCGGTATCGGCCTCAACTACGCGTGGAACAACGACGACCTCACCAACCTGCTCGACAACCCGGCTGCCGTACAACCCGGCGAAAGCACGGCAAACGCATGGGGCGACGGCCGCACACGCAAGAGCCTGCTCAGCCACAACCTCCGTGCAGGTCTGCTCTTCGACGTCAATGTCTGCAAGAACTGGAACGTAGGTCTCGAAATCGACGCCAACTCGCTCGACGACCGCTTCAACTCCAAATACAACAACAGCGACGACTGGATGGTGACGGCACAACTCTCCGTAACCTTCAAGTTCGGACACAAAGCCGTGAAACCGCTGCCGCAACCGCCCGTTATCCCCGTCATTCAGCCCGAACCGGAACCCGAACCCGTCATCGTGGCTGAACCCGAACCGGAGCCCGAACCCGAACCCATTCCGCTCGGCGAACTCGTGAACTACGAAATCCGCAAGTCCACACCCGTGCCCGACGAAGTCGTTGCCAAAGTGGCACAATGGGCAAAGGACAACCCCGACAAGACCATCGTCGTGAAGGGATATGCCGACAAGGGAACCGGTAATCCACAACTCAACCAAGGCTACTCTGAAGAACGCGCCAACCACATCACCAAACTGCTCATTCAGGCAGGCGTTCCGGCAGAGCGCATCGAGACGCACGCTTACGGCGACACCGTACAACCCTACCCCAACGACAACGACAAGAACCGTTGCGTCATCATCGAGGGTAAATAATCCGACATCTCATTCCACATTCACACGAGCGCACTCCGACACCCCGACGAGTGCGCTCGCTTTTTCCTATCCGACCACATCACCATGAAGCGAGCCTTTCTTCCCACCCTCCTCCTCGCCTTCGCCACGTTGGCGACACACGCACAAAGTCTGACACCACAGCAGCGCGAGCGCGTCGACCATTGTCTTGCACAATGTGAAACCGACTCCACATGGCTGCTCTCCCGACTGCAGATGTACTGGCATTCCCACGCCACCGACGTCTACATCGACGGAGAAAGTTTTCACCACGCCGGAGGAAAGCGTGCCCCCTATCCCACCGTCAAACTCGACGGCACACGCGGCACAGCCTCGCAATACAACCGCCCGCGACTCGACGACATCGTGCCCTACGACGACGATGCCGAAAGCCACGTCACCTACATCAGTCGGGCAACGCAGCAAGCCGAACCCGCACATCCCTCAAAAACAGGCCGCAACATCAGCAACGTCAATCGCGAAATCCTGCAAATCGCCCGCGATGCCGCCCGCCTCTACCGCGAGACATCCGACTCCCGCTATGCCCGACTCGTTGCCCTGCCGGTGCTGCGCACGTTCCTTCGCGGTCTGCTCCACCGCAACATCCCCTACGACCTCAACCACGGACATCAGCAGACGCTCGTCGGCATGACAGCCTTCGAAGTCATCCACGAAGACGTCATCATCGAAGCCACAGAAGCCTTCCGTCTGCTTGCCGACGAAATGACGGACGACGAACGCCGCGACTGCGAAGACGCCCTGCGGAAATGGGCAGACTGCATCGCAGCCAACGGCGTTCCGCACAACAACTGGGACATCATCCAAGCCAACTTCATTGCCGACGTCGCCCTTTCCCTCCGCGACGACACGTGCTATGCCGACCGCCGCGGCCGTCAGCACTACCTCGCCCTCGTCACCCATCACGACAGCCTGCGGCAGTGGAGCATGAAACGACTGGCAGCCTACGGATTTGACCCCGCGACTGCCATTTGGACGGAATCGCCCGGCTACAGCACCATGACCGTAGGCGAATTCTGCGCACTCGCAAACCGCCTCGACCGCGAAGCCAACATTGACCTCTTCGACTCCATTCCCACACTCATCGCAGCCGTCCGACGCCTGCCCCAATACCTCTTTCCCAACCGCATGATTGCCGGCTTTGGCGACACGCACCCCAACTATCTCGGCACAAAAGCCATCGACGAAGTCATCGACTATGCCCGCCGTCACGACAACGACGCCCTGCTCCGCGACATGCAGTCGCTGCGACAGGCAGTGCAGCCCCTCGCCCCCGACGCCGACATTGAGGCACACACCTCAGCCCTCTTCCATGCCCCCGCCGTGTCGTGGCTCGCACTCCGTTCCGGCATGAACCCCCGCAACGACCTCATGCTCTCGCTCAATGCCTCGCTTGGCAACCATCAGCACGCCAACGGCATCTCCCTCGAACTCTACGGCAAAGGCTACGTCCTCGCCCCCGACGCCGGCATCGGCCGCACCCTCTACAGCGGTCTGGACTACGCCGAATACTATTCGCAAATGCCAGCCCACAACACCGTCTGCGTCAATGGCGTGTCGAGTTATCCCGTCATGCAGTCCCACCACGCCTTCCGCCTGCTCTCCGCCCACGCCACCGACACGACGGCATACGCCAACGTCGCCTTCACGGAACCCGAGACGCAGGCACATCAGATGCGCACCGTCGGTCTGGTCAAGACCTCTGCGCAAGGCGGTTACTACATCGACATCTTCCGCAGCACGACGCAACCGGTTGACGGACTTTCCGCCCAAAAATCGAAAACAGCCGCCGCACAGACAGCAGACTGCCCGCCCGAATTTCACGACTATTTCTACCACAATCTGGGGCAGACCATGACGCTCACAGCAGCCGACGGCTCCGACCTCTCCCTCGCCCCGACCGACGAACTCGCTTTCGCCGGCGGCTGTCTCTACGCCTACTCCTACCTCTACGACAAACAGAGTGCGACGACGGCACACGACATCCACGCCCGCTTCCGCACCGAAACGCACGATGGTCGCACCATTGACATGACGATGTGGATGGGCGGCGCTCCCAACCGCCAAATCTTCCGTGCCCTCGCGCCCGTCAATCTGGAATACGAGCGAATGCCCAATCAGCCCTACCGCATCGACCAGCAGCCCGTCCTCACCTACGTTGCCCGCCACACCGGAGAAGCATGGAACCACCCCTTCGTCGCCATCTTCGAACCTTCAGACAACGAAGCCCCCTCCGACATCGCCTCCGTCGAATTTTTCCGTCCCAAGAGCAAGAATTCCTCCGCCGTCGGCATCAAAATTCTCCTCCGTTCCGGCCGCACCGACTACATCTTCAGTGCCCCATCCCCCTGCCGAATGTCGCACGAAGGCATCCGCGTCAACACCGATTTCTCCATCATCTCGCGCTGACAAGCATTAAATGGCATCGTTTGGCGTCCCCCCCTCAAAAACAGCGTGATATACACTATACCTTTGCAAGGAGCGACAAGACGTGTCGTTGATGTCAGTCTGCCGAGCAGAGAATGGTCAATCCGAATCCGTCCCCGACGGATTTTTATTCGCACACGCGAATAGCAAGGTGTGTATCGAGTAACTCGATACCTTTCGGGTAACTCCCG
>JAFLUS010000047.1 GCA_022508685.1 Prevotellaceae bacterium
ACACCTAACTATCGCGGAGCCGCCGGAACATGTGTTCTGGCGGCTCTATTTTTGATATTTTAACAACAAAAGCGAGGGGAAATCTTGTCTTTGTGGGGGGAAATGCGTAAATTTGCAACGTAATTAAAACCATGGCTCACATGAAGAGACGAACCCTTATCCCTATCGCACTGCTCACGCTACAATCGACCGCCGTAGCGCAGCACTATGCCACCCCCGTTGCACAATCGCTGCGGCAAGAGGAATCGGCACGACTCACCAACGACGGACACCACTACGGCAGTCTGCAGAATCTGGATACGCGCGACCGCTACTACACGGCTGACGGCTCCGACACGCACGACGGCAGCAATGCGCTCGAACGCCGCGACATGGCTGCTATCCGTCTCATCAACGACTACCACCTTGCCGTTGCCGGTACGGCAGCACGTATTGAGAAATGGACGTCCACCTACCCCGTTCATCCGCTCACCGAACGGCTGCGTCTGCTGCGTGCCAACTTGCTCGTGCGCGAGGGCAATTATAAGGAAGCACTGGCTATCTATGCCGCTACCAACGCGGGCAACGTGCCTGCCGACGAACAGGTAGACGCCCAACTCCATGAAGCCATCGCCTACATTCATCGCGGCGAACTGCAACGTGCCCGCCGTCTGCTCGACGGCATCGATGCACGGCAGAGTCTGCGACAAATGGACGTGCAATACTATGCCGGCTACGTCCGCTATGCCGAAGGCAACTACACGGAGGCGTTGCCCTACTTGCAGACGGCTGCCGCAAGTCACGAATACCGCAATCTCGCACCGGTCTACGTGGCAGACTGCCAGTTGCAGACGGGAGACGCCCGTCAGGCACTCACTACCATTCAGCAGTATCTGCGCACTCATCCTTCGACGGCACTCACCAACGAGGCACGGCGCATCGAGGGTGAAGCATTGCACGACACGGGCGACTACCACACTGCCATCACGGCACTCGAACGTTACGTCGGCAACACGGATGCGCCGCAACGTACTGCCCTCTACAAATTGGGTAACAGTTATTTCCAGACGAAGAACTACGGCCGCAGTGCCGATGCCTTCAGCCGCAGCGCCGGCACTGCCAACGATGCACTCGCGCAGAACGCATGGCTCCATGCCGGCATCGGCTACGTGCACAGCGGCAACAAGCAGCAGGCACGCATGGCGTTCCAACAGGCATCGCAGATGAATTTCGACGCCGACGTGCAGGAGGAAGCCCTTTACAACTATGCCCTCACGCTCCACGACGGCGCCACGATGGGATTTGGCGAATCGGTGACGGTGTTTGAGCAATTCCTCAACCAATTCCCGAAATCGCGCTATCGCGACAGCGTCAGCCACCACCTCACCGAGGTGTACTTCACCACGAAGAACTATCCGGCGGCACTCGCTTCTATCAATAAAATCAAGAACCCCAACGCCAACATTCTGGCTGCCAAGCAGAAGGTGCTCTACAATCTCGGTGCACTACATTTCACCGACGGCAATTTCCGCAACGCCCGCGACTATATGCAACTGAGCATCGAGAGCGGACGACAGGCAACCGCAGCCGGCAGCGGCAAACTCATGGAGAAGGAGACTGCCGATGCTTACTATTGGAAAGGCGAATCGGAATATCGGTTGGGCGAATACGCAGCAGCCGTCAAAGACCTTCGCCAGTACATGACAATGGCACCTGCCAACACCCGCAATGGTGCGCTCGCCCACTACACGCTCGGCTATTCGCTCTTCAAGCAGAAGCAGTATGCCGCAGCCTTGCCCGCCTTCCGGTCGTTTATTGAGAAAGCCAACCGCGCCGCCGATACCAACAACGACCGCAAGTTGGCATCGCTGCGTGGCGACACCTACAACCGCATCGGCGACTGTCTGTTCTCCGCACGCCAATACGACGAAGCCTATGCTGCCTATCAGTCGGCACTCGAAGCCGACCGCGTCAATGGCGACTATGCCCTGCTGCAACAGGCACTCATCAGCGGTCTGCGCGGCGACTACGACAAGAAAGTCGCACTGCTCGGACAACTTGCCGGCGAATATCGCGATTCCGAATATGGTGCCGACGCCCTCTTTGAGCAAGGACGCGCATACGTGCAAAGCGGCAACAGCGAAAAGGCTATGTCGACCTACCAACTGCTGCTCGAACGCTATCCGCAAAGTGCGCTCAGCCGACGTGCCGAAAACGAAATCGGTATGATTCAGGCAGAAAACGGACAAACCGACGCTGCCGTTCAAACCTATCGCAACGTCATTCAGAAATATCCCAACTCGGCAGAAGCGCAGACGGCATTGGTCAATCTGAAAGACATCTACACCGCACAGGGACGCATCAGCGAGTATGCCGACATCGCCCGACAGGCAGGCAAGGCACTTTCTGCCGACGAACTCGACGACATGGTGCAGAGTGCCGCTGTACGCGCCACTGCGAACGGCAACCACGAACAGGCATTGACTTACTACCAGCAGTTGGAAGCACAGACGCCGTCGGCTGCTACCCGCATGGACGCACAGATTGGTCAACTCCATGCTGCCGATGCCGCACATCGTGCCGATGCCGTCATCGCTGCCGCCGACCGCTTGCTCCAAGACGGCGCCAAGACTTCGCCCGACGTGGCTGCCGAAGCCCGTCTGCTCCGTGCACACGCCTACATGACGCAGAACAACACGGACGCTGCCGTCGCCGACCTCCAAGCATTGTCTGAAGACACGCGCACCGTGTATGGCGCACAGGGCACCGTCGAATTGGCACAATATGCCTACGACACGCGCCAATATGCATCGGCAGAAACACTGCTCACCACCTTCATCAATTCGGGCACGACCCACAGTTACTGGCTGGCACGCGCCTTCGTCCTCCTTGCCGACGTCTACAGCCAAACCGACCGCACCATCGAGGCCCGACAATACCTCCTTTCGCTCAAGAGCAACTACACGGAAAGCGAAGAAATCAACAACATGATTGACAAACGTCTGCAACAACTGAAATAACCCGCCTATGAAACGAATTGCAACCATACTGACGCTGTGCGTGTCAGCCGCATCTCCCGCATTTGCCCAAATGGACAACGTGGTGGAGGTGGAGAACACCTATACTCCCGTTGTGAAGGACGCGAACAAAATCAACGTGCTGCCCGAAGTGGAACCCACGTCCGTCACCCACTATCAGGTGCAATATGCCGACCAAGCGCAACCGGCAAAGACATACGTGTTTGACCCGAGTGAAGTGGTGCAGAGCGACGTTGCGCAGAACGGCGAACCACGCGGATTTGCCACCATTGGCGGTGGCGTGCGCGGCAACCTCAACCTGCGTGGCGCATACGACTTCCGTCTCGGCAGCAGCGACGACATCAACGTCGATTTCTCTCTGCGCGGACATAAAGGACGGGTGGAACACGCGTTCTACGACGTCGAAGACTGGAGTTCGCGCTTCTACACCACCCGTGCTTCGGCTGTCTACCGCCACCATTTCAAGGAGCAAGGCACATTCGTGCTGCGCGGCAACCTCGAAAGCCAAGTGTTCAACTACATGGCTGAACGTGTCGGCGACCACATGCTCACCACCGACAAGCAGCACAACTGGATGTCGGAAGTGAGTGCGGCACTCACGCCGTTCCGTTTCGGCAGACTCCACATCGGTGGCGACGTGGGCTACAACTCCTTTCTGCAAAAGTACATCCACTATCAACCATTCTCTGGCGACCGCACCCGCGAACTGCAAGTCTTTGCCCACCTCACGACGCGCTTCGACCTCGATGACAGCCACGCCGTCGGCATCGACATTCAGGAGAATTTTACGAACTACAATTTTGACACGTTCGACGACTACAATTCGTTCACGCTCCTGCCGCACTACGACTACAAGAGCGACAAGTGGCTGCTGCGTGCCGGTCTGAAAATCCACAACAACAGCGGATTTCAAAATCGTCTGCGTCTTGCTGCCGACGTCGATTTGCGCTATCACGCATCGTCGCGCATCGACCTTTTCGCCACTGCTACCGGCGGTGAAGTGCGCAACGAGTTCCGTCTGTTCAATCAAATGACGCCCTATTGGTCATACAACTATCAGCACCAACTGGCACATCAGTTCGACCGGCTGCGCACGACGTTCGGCGTCGATTGGAAATGGGCTGAAGGATTGTTTGCCCGCTTCTATGCCGGTTACGACCAATCGAAAAATCGTGCCGAACTCTATGGTGCATCCGACCTCACGACTGCCGACGGCAGCCTGTTCCACATGAATGCCGACATCAGTTATCAGCAGCAGAACCTGTGGGGCTTCGACGCACACGTCCGCTTCAACGGCTGGGCGACCGATGCCGACGAGCACATTGCCGACGACCTCATCGCTTGGCGACCGATTATCGACACGCACTTCGCTGCCCACTACAACATTCTGCCGCGATTGCAGGTCGGTGCCGACTACGTGTTCCAGACCTTCAGCCAAGACGGCATGCTCTACAAACGGCCAACCACGCACAATCTCGGTGCAAACGTGTCCTACACCATGCCGACACCGGCCGTGCACAACGGCAGTCTGCTGTCCTTCTATCTCCGCGGCGACAATCTGCTCAACCGCGACTTCGATGCTTACAACGGCTACCGCACACAGGGCATCACGTTCCTCCTCGGTGCAGCCATCACATTCTAAACATCTATCATTCTCAATAAATAACATGACTACTCCACAACCTCGCAAACGCAAGCCTGTCATGCGTTCGCTGTTCCAAGACACATCGGCATGGACGCGTGAAGAAATGGTGGCGAAAGCCGCCGAAGGCTTCTTCGTGCGCGACATGCACGAAAATGTCGTCATCTGTCCGCAAGGGCAGGAATTGCGACGCAAGGCGCTGAAGAAGAACGGATTTACACGCTACGCATGCAAGCAGGCGTGCCGCCAGTGCAAACACAAATGCTGTACGACACCACACAAGGAAATCGACTTCAGTCCCAACAAAAACATCATGCCGTTGCCCAAACCGCGTCCGCTGCCGAAGGTCGACGAAGAACCGGCATCATAAATCGTCATGCTTCAGTCCCTACACATAGAGAATTATGCGCTGATTGAGCGGCTCGACATCGAGTTGCACGCGGGCTTCTCCGTCATCACCGGTGAGACGGGAGCGGGAAAGTCCATCATCCTCGGTGCCATCGAACTGCTGCGAGGACAACGTGCCGACACACGTGCCATTCAGCAAGGTGCACAACGCTGCGTGGTGGAAGCCACGTTCGACATTGCCGACGACCATCTCGACGACTTTTTCACCGACAACGACCTCGATTTCGACGGCACGACCTGCATCATTCGCCGCGAAATTACTGCTGCCGGCAAGAGCCGTTCCTTCATCAACGACACGCCCGTGCAACTCCGTCTGCTCAACGAACTGGGCAATCGTCTGCTCGACATCCATTCGCAGCACAAGAATTTGCTGCTCAGCCGCGAGGATTTCCAACAGAGCGTGCTCGACCTCTTCGCCCGCCACAGCGACCTTCTTGCCCGTCATCGCGACACCTACCGCCAATGGCGTTCCGCCCTTCAGGCATTGGACGACGCCACGGCAGAAGCGCAACGCAACCGCGAGGAGGAAGACTATCTGCGTTTCCAGTTTCAGCAACTCGACGAAGCGAACCTCCGCAGCGGCGAACAGGAAGAATTGGAGCAGGAGCAGACGATGTTGGAACACGCAGGAGAAATCCGCACCCAACTGCAACAGGCATTGTCCTGCATCGCCAACGCCCAAACCGACGATGCTGCCGACGTGCTGCAACGTCTGCGCACTGCCGTCGGTGCACTCCGCCACATCGGCGACCACCTTTCGGCTGCTGCAGAATTGGCAGAACGCCTCCAGTCGTGCTACATCGAGGTGAAGGACATTGCCGACGAAGTGGAATCGCATGCCGACAACGTGGAACTCGACCCTCAACGTCTGCAGCAAGTGGAAGAACGCCTCAACCTCCTCTATTCGCTGCAGCAAAAGCACCACACCGACACGGTGGACGCACTCATCGCCCTGCGCGACAACTTTGCCGACCGCTTGGCTGCCATTGACAACAGCGACGAGCACCTCGCCGCCCTCCGACAATCGTGCGACCATTTGGCGCAACAACTTACCGACCTCGCTGCCCAACTCAGCGAAGGCCGTCGGCGTGCCGCCCTCGATGTCGAGCAACGGATGCAACAATCGCTGCAGCCGCTCGGAATGCCCAACGTCCGTTTCAGCATCATCGTCGACAGCGACCCGCAGCACCATTCGGCAGATGGCTGCGACAAAGTGCAATTCCTCTTCTCCGCCAACAAGAACGCCACGCCGCAGAACCTTGCCCAAGTGGCTTCCGGTGGTGAAATCGCCCGCGTGATGCTTGCCCTCAAGGCACTGATGTCGGGCGAAGTGCAGATGCCTACCATCATTTTCGACGAAATCGACACGGGCGTTTCGGGCAGTATCGCCGAGAAAATGGCACGCATGATGCTCGACATGGGTCGGCAACACCGCCAAGTCATCAGCATCACCCACCTGCCGCAGATTGCCGCACTCGGCAGCACCCACTATCGCGTATATAAGGAAGACACGGCGGAGCGCACCCACACGCGCATTGCCGAATTGTCGCCAGAGGAGCGCGTCGTCGAAATTGCCCACATGCTGAGTGGCGAAACCCTCACCGAAGCCGCTCTCGCCAATGCCCGACAACTTCTTGGTTCGTCCGCAGTGTGAATTCAACTTTTTATCGCATCATTGACAACAAAATTCGCCATATATGAAAAAAATACTCTTCGCCATCGTCCTCTCCACGCTCTGCAGCCTTGTTGCCGCACAGGGGAACGACGTTGCCGCACCCAAATGGACGGCAAAGGCGCAGAAATCCATCGTTGCCCTCATTGCCTACGACCGCAACAACGAAATGCTGCACGAAGGTACGGCAACCTATATCAGCAACGACGGCGTTGCCGTCACCGACTACGCCACGCTGCGCAATGCCTACAGCGCCGTCGTCGTCGATGCTGACGGACGCAAGAGCAACGTCGTCCGCATCTTGGGGGCTGACGAAACCTATGGTGTGGTGAAATTCCTGACCGACAACCGCAAGTCCACCCCGCTTCCGCTGGCGGCAGCCACCGATGGCGCGACGGGCACGACCGCCTACGCCCTTCCTTATTATAAAGGAAAGCGCACCACCTGTCCCGCTGCGCAGATTGAAAAGAAAGACGCGGTGGAAGGCACCTATGCCTACTACACCCTCAATGCTGCCTTTGCGCAGACCTGCAATGGCGCTCCCCTGCTCTCTTCGCGCGGCGAACTGCTCGGCATCGTGCAATCGCCCTTCGGCGGCAAGAGTTACGCCACCGACGCCCGTTTCGCGCAAAGCCTTTCCATTGCTGCCATTCAGAGCAAGTCGGCAACCCTTGCGCTCGACAACATCCACATGCCCAAGGGACTGCCCGACAGCAAGGAGGAATCGCTCGTCTACCTCTATTTCAAGTCGCGTTCTGCCGACAACGACGAGTACATCGACCTGCTGAACCTCTTTGTCGCTACCTATCCCGACGTGGCTGAAGGCTATCTGCGACGCGCCACGCCACTCATCGACCTCCAGCAGTTTGACAATGCCGACCGCGACCTCCAGACCTACTTGCGTCTGGCATCCGACAAGGCTGCGGCACACGCATCCGTTGCCGACGTCATCTACACCAAACTGCGCTACCAGCCCACGCCCGAATATCCGGCATGGACTTACGACATTGCCGTCAGCCACATCGACCAGTCCATCAGTGCCACGCAAGCCCACCTCGCTGCTGCCACCACCGATTCGCTGCGCAATGCCATCGACGCCAATCTGCTCAAATATCAGTTGCAGAAAGCCCTCATTCTGACGGCAAAGCAAGACGACAGCGGTGCCATTGCCATTTATGACGACATCAACAACGGCCCCCACCGCTCACCCGCCACGCTCTATGCCTCCAGCATGGCGCATCAGGCACGGGGCGACAGCCTCTCCCTGTGCATCCAGTTGCTCGATTCCGCCATCGCCCTCTTTCCCACACCCAAGCCGCAGGAAGCCGCCAACTACTATCTGCGCCGTGCCGAACTCCTTGCTGCCTGCAACCGCAACCGCGAATCCGTAGCCGACTACAACCAGTTCTGCTACCTCAACAATAACAACGTCACGCCGGCATTCTACTACGAGCGCTTCGCCGTAGAGAAGCAAGGCAGAATGTATCAGCAGGCACTCGACGACATCAATCTCGCCATCGACGGTGCACCGCGCGAACCATTCTATCGCTTGGAAAAGAGCGGACTGCTGCTCATTGTCAACCAACTCGACGAGTGCATCGCCACCGCCCGCGAATGTCTCGCCCTCGACCCCAACAATGCCGATGCCCTCCGCATCATGGGGTATGCACAACTGCAGCAGGGCGACCGCACCGCCGCACGCTCCACGCTGCAACGTGCCGTCGACCTCGGCGACGAAGGCGCACGCGAAATCATCGACACGTATCTGAAATAATATCGAAAACATATATGGAATTCAAGATTATTGCAAAGACCTTTCAGGGCTTGGAAGAAGTTCTGGCTCAAGAAATCACAGCCATCGGCGGAAACGACATTGTCATCGGCAACCGCATGGTCACCTTCACCGGCGACAAGGAACTGCTCTATCGCGCCAACTTCTGTCTGCGTACAGCCGTGCGCGTGCTCAAGCCCATTAAGGAATTCAAGGCAACCGATGCCGACGAAGTTTATGAAGAAGTGAAACGCATGGATTGGGCAGACATCATGGACGAAAAGCAGACGTTCCTCGTCGATTCCGTCGTCTTTAGCGACACGTTCCGCCATTCCAAATTCGTTGCCTACCGCGTCAAGGACGCCATTGCCGACTATTTCCGCGAAAAGACCGACACTCGCCCGAACGTCAGCATCAGCAATCCCGACATCCGCGTCAACGTCCACATTGCCGAAAACAACGTCACCATTTCCCTCGACTCCTCCGGCGAAAGCCTCCACAAACGCGGCTACCGCACCGGTTCCGTCGCAGCACCGCTCAACGAGGTGCTCGCAGCCGGCATGGTGATGCTCACAGGTTGGAACGGCGACAGCGACCTCGTCGACCCCTTCTGCGGCTCAGGCACCATCCTCGTCGAGGCAGCCCTCATCGCCCGCAACATCTATCCGGGCGTATTCCGCGAAGAATTCGGCTTCGAACGCTGGAAAGACTTCGACCCGCAACTCCTTGAGAACATCTACAACGACGACTCGCAAGAACGCGAATTTACCCATAAGATATACGGCTTCGACATCAACCGCCAAGCCGTTGCCATTGCCACCGACAACGTCCGTTCGGCAGGCGTGTCGCAAATCGTCGACGTGCAGCAAGGCGATTTCTACGACTTCGAATGGAATCCGAAAACCGTCATCTCCGACGACCTCGACGTCGCCGCCTTCGGTGCAGCCGTCAGCGCCGAACCCGAAGTGCGTCCCGCCGTCATGATTACCAATCCGCCCTACGGCGAACGCATCACCACCGACAACATTCTCGACCTCTATGCCACCATCGGTTCACGACTGAAACAGGCATTTGCCGGCAACGACGCATGGATACTCAGCACCCACGACGAATGTTTCGCCCAAATCGGATTCCGTCCCTCCACAAAAATCGCCCTCTACAACGGCAATCTCCCTTGCGAATTCCGCCGTTACCAAGTCTTTGCCGGACGACTGAGCGACCGACGCAGCGAAGGACTCGACATCAAGACCGACGAAGAACGCGAACGCAACCGCACCTTCAAGCCCCTCCGCCGACGCGAAGAAACCGCCTTCGACGGAAAGAGTTGGCGCGGCAACCATGGTTCGCGCGACGACGAACACTATTTCCGTTCGCGTCCCGACCGCAACAACGACCGTCCGCGTCGCAACGACCGCCCTCGCCACAACGACGAACCCGAATTCGTTCCGCTCTTCGAAGGCGACGAAGCCCCCACGCTCAATCGCCACAACTTCAAATGGGGCGACCGCGGCGACAACTATCGTCCCTACGACGCATCCCGCCGTCCGCGCCGCGACCATGACGACCGACCACAGTCCGACCGCCGTGAACGCAAAGAACGTAAACCATTTGACCGCGA
>JAFLUS010000048.1 GCA_022508685.1 Prevotellaceae bacterium
TCAACGCTTCCCATTCAACGATTGCAGGCTTTGCTTCGGCTCGAATATGAGTCGGAGAAGGAGGAATATCGCTTGCAGTCGGAGCAGATGGGCATTGAACGAAAGGTGAAGCGAGGCATTTGTTGGTATCCGGTAAGGGCTGGGCGGAGTTATTATAATTCGCTCAACCAGTTGGTGGTGGAGATTGAGACGGTGGAGACGCAGGATGCCGACCACAATTTTGAATATGGGCGTCCCGTCGTGTTTTTTCGGCAAGAAGGCGAACGCAGCACGTTTCTGCCGTACACGTGTACGGTGTCGTATGTGCAGACGGCGGGCGAGGGTGAACGACCGGCACACATGGTGGTGGTCTTGCCTTCATCTCAGGCGTTGATTGATGTGCAGAACGCGACTGACCTTGGTGTGCAACTATATTTCGACGAAACGAGTTACCGCACGATGTTTCATGCGCTCACAGATGTGGTCAATGCCAAGAAGAACCGATTGGCTGAACTGCGCGACATTGTGGCGGGACAGCAGCAACCGCAGTGGCTGACGTTCCAGCCCATGCGCTTTCCGTGGCTCAATGCGACGCAGGAAGGGGCAGTGAACGAGGTGCTGCGGGCAAAGGACGTGGCGGTGGTGCATGGCCCTCCGGGAACAGGAAAGACGACCACGTTGGTGGAAGCGATTTACGAAACATTGCGACGCGAGACGCAGGTGATGGTGTGTGCGCAGAGCAACATGGCGGTCGACTGGATTAGCGAACGGCTCGTCGACCATGGTATGCCTGTGTTGCGCATCGGCAATCCTACGCGGGTAAACGACAAGATGCTTTCGTTTACCTACGAACGCCGTTTTGAGAGCCATCCCGACTATCCCGAGTTGTGGAGCATCCGCAAAACCATGCGCGACATCCGCGAACATCGGCATAAAGGCGAAAGCACGCATCAGAAGATTGCCCGATTGCGCGAACGTGCTGCCGAGATAGAAATGCGCATCCATTCCGCGCTCTTTGCCGAAGCACGGGTTGTCAGTTGTACACTCGTGGGTAGTGCCAACAAGATATTGGTGGGGCAGAAGTTCTCCACGTTGTTCATCGATGAGGCTGCGCAAGCCCTCGAACCGGCATGTTGGATTGCCATTCGCCGAGCGCATCGCGTCATCCTTGCCGGCGACCACCAGCAGTTGCCACCCACTATCAAATGCTTCGAGGCACAGCGACAGGGATTGGGCAAGACGCTGATGGAACGGATTGTCGACAATGTGCCCACGTGCGTCACGTTGCTGAAAGTGCAATATCGTATGAACGAGCACATCATGCGTTTCTCGTCCGATTGGTTCTATCAAGGACAGGTGGAAGCATCGCCTCACGTGCGGAATCGTTCCATTCTTGATTTCGATACGCCGATGGAATGGATTGACACCACAAATTTCACCCTCGACGTCGACCAAGCGGACGATGATGGTGGAACGGCTTATGGCGAGGATGCGGTCGGTGCGCGTCACGGCAGAATCAATCGGAATGAGGCAGAACTGACGTTGCGCACGTTGACCGATTATGTGGAAAAGATAGGTCGGCAACGGTTCATTGACGAACGGCTCGACGTGGGCATTATCACACCCTATCGCCTGCAAGCGCAGTATCTGCGTTCCATATTGAAGAAAAACGATGTACTTCGCCCCATTCGCAAGCAAATTACGGTGAACACCGTCGACGGGTTTCAAGGGCAGGAACGCGACCTTATTCTCATTTCTCTCGTGCGTTCCAACGAACACGGGCAAATTGGTTTCCTCAACGACCTTCGCCGCATGAACGTCGCCATGACACGTGCCCGCATGAAACTCATCATCATCGGACATGCCGAGACGTTAACGCATCATCCTTTCTATCGCAAACTGAAGGCGTATGTCGATGCGCTCCGCGAGAGTTGACGTTTAGAGATAGGCTGCCATTCGGCTGATGTATTTGCCGATAATGTCGAACTCGATGTTGACGCGCGTACCGAGTTCGATAGCATGGAAATTCGTATTGTCGTAAGTGTAAGGAATGATGTTCACTTCGAACGTGTCGTCCGTCGGGTTGCACACCGTGAGGCTGACGCCGTTCACCGTCACGCTACCTTTGTCTACCGTGATGTAGCCGCGACGCGCCATCGCCTTGTCGAAGGCATATTGGAAACGGAAAGTCCAACTGCCCTGCTGGTCTACCTTTTCGACACACACTGCCGTTTGGTCGACGTGTCCCTGCACGATGTGTCCGTCAAGCCGTCCGTTCATCATCATCGAACGTTCGACATTGACCTCCGTCCCCACGTTCCAGTCGCCGAGGTTCGAGCGGTCGAGCGTCTCCTTCATTGCCGTCACGACATAGGCATACGCCGCATCGTCGTGGGGAGCGACAGCATGGCCTTCGCGGTCGAGAATTCTGACGACGGTGAGGCACACGCCGTTATGCGCTACACTTTGGTCAATCTTCAATTCTTTGACAAACGAGCACGTCAGTGTAAAATCCACGTTCTCGCGGTCGCGCACGATATTGACGACCTTTGCAAATTCTTCTACTATTCCTGAAAACATCGTTTTTATGCGTTTGGGTATAACAATTCCAGTGTTTCTGCGACAAAGATACGGAAAAAGTGCGTTTTTTTCGTACCTTTGCAGCACTTTTATCATCAACGGAGCAAATTTATGCGTATCGACATCATCACCGTGCTGCCCGAACTCTTCGGCGGATTTCTGACGGAAAGCATCTTGGGACGGGCACAGAAGAAAGGACTTGTGGAAATTCATGTGCACAATCTGCGCGACTACACGCAGGACAAGCATCGCCGAGTGGACGACTATCCGTTTGGTGGTGGCAGCGGCATGATTATGCAGATACAGCCCATTGCCGACTGCATTGCCCATCTGCAACGGACGTTGCACGAGGAGCGGGGTGAGACATACGACGAAATCATCTTCACTACCCCCGACGGCGAACCTTTCTCCCAACCGATGGCGAACGAATTGTCGGGGTTGCGCAACATCATCATTCTCTGCGGACATTATAAAGGTATCGACCAGCGCGTGCGCGACAAACTGATTACACGCGAAGTGTCGATAGGCGATTTTGTGCTTTCGGGTGGCGAACTTGTGGCTGCGATGATGACCGACGCCATAGTGCGCGTCATTCCCGGAGCCATTGGCGATTCTCAGGCTGCACTCGACGATTGTTTTCAAGACGGTCTGCTGGCTCCGCCCATCTACACCCGCCCTGCTCACTACGAAGGCTTTGGCGACGTTCCCGAAGTGCTACTTTCGGGCGACCCGAAGAAAATCCGCGAATGGGAATTGCAGCAAGCCATGGAGCGAACGCAACGACTGCGTCCCGATTTGCTGAAATAAGCATGACATCAACAACGCGCCTGAAATGCTGAATATACATTTCGGGCGCGTTTTGTTGATATTGGTGACGACCTTATTGATGCTGTTCGCGCAGAAGGTCGTTGACGGTTTTGACGGGATTGAACGTGTCGAGCGGCACTTCGACGAAAACGGTGTTCCAGTTGCTCATGGCGCCATTCCAAAGTCCGGGCAGTTCGAGTGCCTTGAGTTCTCTGCCGTTTTTCGATTTGGAAGAGATGAACCCGGTTTGCGGGTCGACGAAGCGGGTGAGGTCAAAGGGATTGCCCTTGTAGTCTTTCAATCCGCAGACGAGGTCAACGGGATTGAAGTGGGTGCCGCTTTCAAACATCTTGACATAGTCGGCATTGGACTTGTCGATTTGCGAACTTTCGAGAATTTGCAGCGAAATGGTGCCGTCGGTGTTGTAGGCGAGGAAGGGACCACCACCGGGTTCACCCACGTTCTTCACCATGCCACAGACGCGGATAGGACGATTGAGTTTGTTGCGCATATAGATGACGAGGTCGGCATCCTCCAGCATTTTCAGTTCAGGGTTGCGGATGCAGAGGTCGTCGCGCATGAAACGGATGATGCCCTCCAACTGCGCGTGGGTGTATTCGCCGCTGTCGAGCAGTTCCATGTATTCGAATATCTTGTGCTGCAGCGTTGTCAGTACGCCGGCGATGAGGCGTTTGTTGGTGACGGTTGCCTCCTTCATGCGGTCGGGGACGACGTTGTCGATGTTCTTGATGAAGACGATGTCGGCATCGAGGTCGTTGAGGTTCTCGATGAGTGCCCCGTGTCCGCCCGGGCGGAAGAGAATGCTGCCGTCGTCATTGCGGAAAGGAGTGTTGTCGGGGTTGGCAGCCACGGTGTCGGTACTTGCCTTCTGCTCGGAGAAGGTGATGTCGTAGGTAACGCCGAATTGCTGCGCATAGTGGTCGGCTTTGGCACGTGCCAAGGCTTCGAAATGGGGACGATGCTCGGGACTGACGGTGAAGTGGACGTGTACGACGCGGTCTTTTCCTGCGGCGTAGAGTGCACCTTCGACGAGGTGTTCCTCCATCGGGGTGCGTGCCCCGTTGTCGGCATGGTGGAAGAGGAGCAGTCCTTTAGGCAGAGAACCATAATTGAGCCCTTTTTCGTTCAGCAGGTTGTCGACGATGGCTTTGTGCTTGCCTTCGCGCATGAGGTCGTCGATGCCTTTACCTTCGTTGGCGCGGCAAGCAGCGTCGAGTGCATCGAAGAAAGCGAAGGCGTGGATGCCGTCGAAGAATTGGCGGAGAAAGTCTGTGGAAGGAGTGGCGTCGGCCGTGTCAAGAAATTCGTAGAGGTCTTTGAACATTCGGCTGGCTGCACCGCTGGCGGGTACGAACTTGAGCACTTGTCCGCCGTCGTGCAGGTAGCGTTCCCATGCCGTGAGATAGTTGCTGCGGTCGTCGTCGGTGAGGACGGCGATGCCGTGCTGTGGAGAGGCGGCATTGGCGAGTTTCAGATAGGGGAAACCCGTTTGGAACGCATGAAGTTGTTCGGTTACCTTTTCTTCGGAAATACCTTTCTGCCGGAACAATTCCTTGTCCTGTTGTGTAAACATAATCATTGCCTTTTGCGATGGTTAATATTGACTGCTGTTCTCTGCGTGAGCAAAGATACTGATTTTTTTTGTTCGCATAAACTTTTTAATTGAAAAAAAGGCGGAAGATGCAGAAAACGGGTTCAAAACGATGTCGTTTCAAGCCCGTTTTGTCCGTATCGGAGTGGTGCATGGTCGTGCGTCCGTCAGTTGGCAGCCGTAAATTCTTGCAGGAAACGGAGGTCGTTTTCAGAGAACATACGGAGGTCTTTCACCTGATATTTGAGGTTGGTGATGCGCTCTACGCCCATGCCGAAAGCATATCCTTTATATTGCGTGGGGTCGATGCCGTTGAGGGCAAGCACGTTGGGGTCGACCATGCCGCAACCGAGGATTTCCACCCAACCAGTGTGTTTGCAAAATCCGCAGCCTTTTCCGCCACAGATGTTGCAGGAGATGTCCATTTCTGCCGAAGGTTCAGTGAATGGGAAATAGGACGGACGCAGACGGATGCGCGTGTCTTCGCCGAACATTTCCTTGGCAAAGAGCAGCAGCACCTGTTTGAGGTCGGTGAAACTCACGTCGCGGTCGATGTACAGACCTTCCACTTGGTGGAAGAAGCAGTGTGCACGTGCGCTGATGGCTTCGTTGCGGTAGACGCGTCCGGGGCAAATCACGCGGATAGGTGGCTGCTGATGTTCCATGACACGTGCCTGTACGCTGCTGGTGTGGGTACGCAGAATGATGTCGGGATGGCTTTCCACGAAGAACGTGTCTTGCATGTCGCGTGCAGGGTGGTCGTCGGCAAAGTTCATGGAGGAGAACACGTGCCAGTCGTCTTCCACTTCCGGGCCTTCCGCCAAAGAGAAACCGAGACGGGAGAATATGTCGATGATTTCGTTGCGGACAATCGTCAGCGGGTGGCGTGTGCCGAGCGGAATGGGGTAGGCGGTACGCGTGATGTCGATGCCGTCGGTGTCGGTGTCGGTCGTTGCGAACGACGCCTTGAGTTCGTTGATGCGTTCGGTAGCGCGGTTTTTCAATTCGTTGATGGCGATGCCCACTTGCTTTTTCATGTCGGCAGGCACCGAGCGAAAGTCGTTCATCAATGCCGTGATGTCGCCTTTCTTGCTTAAATACTTCACGCGGAGTGCTTCAGCCTCTTCTGCCGTAGCAGCCTGCAAAGCCTCCACTTCGGCAAGCATGTGTTTGATTTTATCTAACATGACCTTAGTGTTGAAATGTCGGGTGTGTGGATGTAAAAAGTCTATTTATTTCGTGCAAAGTTAAGCATTTTAGTTTAGAATTTGTGCATAACTGAAAAAGAAACCGTAAATTTGCACTGTTTTTTACAGGATATTTTGCAGAAACAACCGATGAAACAACTGTTCTTTACCCTCGTTGCAGGGTGCTTGTTGGTGGCGTGTACGGGTAAGAAAGACGATGTGCAGGACGATGACACCCCCACAGACATGATAGCAGAGCCCGACACGATAGAGATTGCCGACCCCGACACGTTGCAACTCTTTGAAGAGCGGGAAATTCCGCAATCGGCAGATGTGTTGTTCGACGACTTTTTCTTCAGTTTTGCCACCGACGAGCGCTTCCAGATGCAACGTGTGGTGTTCCCGCTGCATGGCGAGGGTGAAGAGGGCGAGCAAACGCTGTCGCAGGAGCAATGGGCGGAAGCACGGCTGTTCAGTCGGCAACCTTTCTTTTCTATCATCTACGACCGCGACCGCGATATGGAAATTCAGAAGGATACCAATCTGACGCAGGTGAGCGTGGAGTGGATTCATCTGAACGACGACCGTTTGGAACGTTACAATTTCAATCGTCGGAACGGCCAATGGCTGCTGACCGATTTCCAGAGTATGGCAGCATCGCAAACGCCAAACGGCGATTTCATCCGCTTCTATGCGCAGTTCGTCACCGATTCCGTCTTTCAGCGCGAATCGTTGTGCCAACCGCTCCGCCTGATTTCGGAAGCCGACGACGAGTTCGACGAGGGTGGAGAAATGGAATTGTCGCCCGACGAATGGTTTGAGTTCCGAAAGGAAATGCCGATGCCCGAGCACGTCATGATGAACATCAACTATGGTCAACCGGCATTGAGTGAGAACAAGAAGGTGCTGATGGTGGAGGGAATGAGCAATGGTTTGTATGTGAGATACCATTTTGACCGCCTGAACGAACGGTGGCGGTTGATGACAATAGAGAATTAGGCGAAGGAGATGAAACGGGAGTGCTATCCGATATACAATACATTCGGCATCGACGCCAAGGCGCGGCTCTATGTGGAATACGGCAGTGAAGACGAATTGCTGGCGTTGTTGCCCGAATTGTCGGCAGCATCGCGACTGCTCCACGTTGGTGGCGGCAGCAACCTGCTGTTTACGTCCGATTTCGATGGTGTCGTGCTGCACAGCGGCATCCGCAGCATCGAGGTGGTCGGTGAGGACGACGACTTTGTCCTGCTCCGTGTCGGAGCCGGCGTGGTCTGGGACGACTTTGTTGCCCATTGCGTGGCACACGGCTGGAGTGGGGTAGAGAACCTTTCGCTCATTCCGGGCGAAGTCGGAGCATCGGCAGTGCAGAACATCGGCGCTTACGGCGTGGAAGCCAAGGACGTGATTGTGAGTGTGGAAACCATCGGACTCCGCACGGCATGCCGTCGTGTGTTTCAGAATGAAGAATGTCGCTACGGCTATCGGCAGAGCGTGTTCAAGCAGGAACTGCGTGGGCAGTATGCCGTGACCTACGTCACCTACCGATTGTCGAAGCATTTCGTCCCTCATCTCGATTACGGAAACATCCGTGCCGAACTGGCTGATGCCGAACCGCTGACGCCGCAGCATGTGCGCGATGCCGTCATCCGCATCCGTCAGCACAAGTTGCCCGACCCCGCCGTGCAGGGCAATGCCGGCAGTTTCTTCATGAACCCCGTCGTCAGCCGCGAAAAGTTTGAAAGTCTGCAAGCCGCGTATCCGCAAATTCCCCATTACGATGCACCCGATGGTGTGAAAATCCCGGCCGGATGGCTCATCGAGCAATGCGGATGGAAGGGACGTGCCGAAGGCCGTGCAGCCGTGCACGACCGTCAGGCACTCGTGCTTGTCAACCTCGGCGGAGCCACCGGTGCCGACATTCTGCATTTGAGTGCTGTCGTCTGCGATGCCGTTTGGCAGAAATTCGGCATCCGCATCCATCCCGAAGTCAATGTGATATGATGAAAGTAACGGTTCTCGGAAGCGGCACCTCCACCGGTGTGCCACAGATAGGCTGTCGTTGCGCCGTGTGTCGTTCGACCGACCCTCGCGACCGCCGTCTGCGTTGTTCGTCACTCGTGGAAGTGGACGACGACACGGCTGCCGACGGGGTGCGACGCATTCTGCTCGATTGCGGGCCCGATTTTCGCGAACAAATGCTGCGGTCGGACTTCCAGCGCATCGATGCCATTCTCATTACGCACGAGCACTACGACCACGTCGGCGGACTCGACGACCTGCGCCCCTTCAGCGTGTTCGGCGATGTGAAGGTCTATGCCGAAGACTATTGCGCACGTCATCTCATGGAGCGCATCCCCTATTGCTTCACCCCGAAGGAACGGCGTTATCCGGGCGTGCCCGCCATTGATTTGGAAACGATGTCGCCCCATGTGCCTCTGCACATCGGCAACGTGGAAATTCTGCCTCTGCGGGTGATGCACGGCAGTCTGCCCATCCTCGCTTTCCGCATCGGCGACTTTGCCTACGTCACCGACATGCTGTCGATGCCCGATGCCGACCGCGCGATGCTGCAAGGCGTTCGCACGCTCATCGTCAACGGACTTCGCCACTATGTCCACCCCAGTCATCAGACTATCGAGGACGCCATTGCCCTGTCGGTATCGCTCGGCAATCCGTCCACCTATCTCATCCACATGTCGCACCACATCGGCCTGCACGCCGATGAAGACGCGGCACTGCCGTCGCACGTCCACCTTGCCTACGACGGACTGGTGCTGCACATCTAACAACAGAACAGCATGAACATGATGAAAAGAACAGCCATAACCCTCCTCGTCGCGCTGCTGACCACGACGCTGTCGGCGCAGAAAATCTCGTTCGACCATTCCACCGTCAATGTCGGCACCACGCTGTGGCACAAGCCCGTTACCGCTACGTTCAAGTTCAAGAACCGCGACCGCACGCCGCTCGTCATCGAGGATGTCGATGCCGGTTGCGGCTGCCTGCAACCTGTCTACACCTCCCGTCCGCTGCAACGTGGCGAAGAAGGCACCATCAGCATCACCTACGATGCCGAACTGCTCGGACATTTCGACCGCATCATCCTCGTCCGCACCAATGCTTCTGCCACGCCCACGCGCATCCGCATGAAGGGATTGGTCAGCACGGGTGAGAAGCAAACCATCGACGACTTCTATCCCGTCCGCATCGGCGACGTCTGCCTGACTGCCAACGACGTGGAATTTCCCGACGTCGTCCGGGGCGACACCTCCATGGTACGCATCGAAATCATGAACGACACGCGCGAAGTCTATACGCCGCAACTCATGCACCTCCCTCCCTACATCACTGCCACGTTTACGCCCGAAATGTTGGGACGCAGCCGTCGCGGATATATCGACCTCACGCTCCACAGCGACAAACTCACCAGTACGGGACTCACGCAGACCAGCATCTATCTCGCCCGCTTTGCCGGCGACAAGGTCAGCCACGAGAACGAAATCCGTGTGTCAGCCATCATGCTGCCCGATGCCGGCATCTATCAGAACGAACTGGCGCATCCGCAACTCCACGTCTCCACCACCAACCTGCATCTCGGCAAGTTGGGCAAAAAGAAAAAGATTACGGGCACCGTCACTATCCGCAACACCGGACATGGCGTGCTGCACATCACGTCGCTCCAAGCCTTCAATTCCACGTTGCAGATTTCGATACCCAAGCGCGAACTCGTGCCGGGCGAGAGCATCGACATGAAGGTGACGTTGCTGTCGAAATTCTTGAAGGATGTCACCTCGCAACCCCGCGTGCTGCTCATCTGCAACGACCCGCAGCACATGAAGGAAACCATCACCGTGTCTTACGAATAGCCGCATCATACATCATGCAAAAACGGACGGAGAACCATTCTCCGTCCGTTTTTGCATGGCCTTGTCGGCTTCGATTTAGAATTTCAGTT
>JAFLUS010000049.1:0-6870 GCA_022508685.1 Prevotellaceae bacterium
TTTATATTGCATAAACCGCAGAAGGCAGTTAGTTGCGAAATTCGCAACTAACTGCCTTCTGCAAATTCACTGAACTTACGTCAGTTATGCTTCATGCTTACAGCCCGAGAGCAGTCGCATAGCGCTGTGCAACGACGTCCCAATCGAACAATTGCCAGATGGCGCTGACGTGGTCGGCACGGCGGTTGCGGTAGTCCACGTAATAGGCGTGTTCCCATACGTCGATGCAGAGCAGCGGTTGCAGGTCGTGGCAGAGCGGATTGTCGGCATTGCCGTTCTGCGTGATGTGCAACTTGCCTTCAGCGTCGACGGAGAGCCATGCCCAACCCGAACCGAAGAGGGCGGTGGCGGCTTGCGACAACTGCTGACGGAAAGCATCGAACGAACCGAACTGCTGCGTGATGGCTTCGCCCAGACGGCCTGTCGGTGCATTGTCGGTACGCGGTGCACGAAGTTGTTCAAAATAAAGATTGTGATTGAGCATCTGCGCAGCATTGTTGAACATACCGCCTTCGGCAGTCTTCACGATTTCCTCCAACGGCAACTGAGCAAACGGCGTGTCGGCAACCATCGTGTTGAGGTTGGTGACATAGGTTTGTAGGTGTTTGCCGTGGTGAATCATCACCGTTTCTTCGCTGATGACGGGTGCGAGTGCGTCTGCCGCATAGGGCAGCGCCATGAGTTCAAATGGATAGGTTTTCATTGTCTGATGTAATTAAAATGGTGTGACACGAAAGAAATATTGAGCGTGCAAAGATAATCATTTACGTGGAAACGTCATGCAATTATCAAGTTTTTTCAGACGCAGACAAAAAAAATCCGGCAACGAAAGTGCCGGATTTTATCTATAACTTACATGGAGGTGTCAACCTCATGCGTGCGGATTAGAGCAGGTCGTCGAGTGCGCTGCGGAATCCGTGGTCTTGTGAAGGTGCGTCGTTGCCGTCGGTCGGCATGCCTTCATTGTCGTTGTGGCGGAAGGTCTGACGTTGCGGACGTTCGTTGCGGTCGTAGTCGTTGCGCTGACGGCGTTCAAAACCGCCGTTGTTGCGTTCGGGACGCGGACGACGTTCACGCTGCGGACGTTCTACGTAGTCGGCAGGTTTCTCGATAAGCACACGGTGGCTCAGTTTGAATTTGCCTGTCTTCTGGTCGATGTCGATGAGTTTGACGTCGATTTCGTCGCCTTCCTTGATGCCGGCTTCTTCTACCGTTTCCAGACGTTTCCAGTCGATTTCACTGATGTGGAGCAGTCCGTCCTTACCCGGCATGAATTCTACGAAGCAGCCGTAAGGCATGATGCTGCGCACGGTGCCGTGGTACACTTCGCCTACTTCGGGAATGGCTACGATGCCTTTGATTTTGGCAATGGCTGCCTCGATGCAAGCCTTGTCGGGTGCAGAGATTTGCACTTTGCCCACGCCGTCCACTTCGTCGATAGTGATGGTGGTCTGCGTGTCTTCCTGCATCTGCTGGATAATCTTTCCGCCCGGACCGATGACGGCACCGATGAATTCTTTCGGGATGATGATTTGCTCGATGCGGGGCACGTGGGGCTTGAGTTCGGCACGCGGCGTGTCGATGGTCTTCATCATTTCTGCCATGATGTGTTCGCGACCTGCCTTTGCCTGCATCAGGGCTTTCTCCAAGATTTCGTAGGAAAGTCCGTCGCACTTGATGTCCATCTGCGTTGCGGTCAGACCATTCTTCGTTCCTGTCGTCTTGAAGTCCATGTCGCCGAGGTGGTCTTCGTCGCCAAGAATGTCGCTGAGGACGGCATACTTGTCTTCGCCCGGGTTCTTAATCAGACCCATGGCGATGCCGGCTACGGGGTTCTTGATGGGCACACCGGCATCCATCAGTGCGAGCGTTCCGGCGCAAGTGGTTGCCATGGACGACGAACCATTGCTTTCGAGGATGTCGCTCACGACGCGGATGGTGTATGGATAATCGTCGGGCAACTGTCCCTTGATGCCGCGCCATGCGAGGTGGCCGTGACCGATTTCGCGACGGCCTACGCCGCGTTGCGGACGTGCTTCGCCTGTGGAGAACGGCGGGAAGTTGTAGTGGAGGAGGAAACGTTGGTATTCGCGGACGAGGGCGCCGTCGATGAGTTTCTCGTCGAGTTTCGTACCGAGGGTACAGGTCGAGAGCGACTGCGTTTCGCCACGGGTGAAGATGGCGCTTCCGTGAGGGCCGGGGAACGAACCGACTTCGCACCAGATAGGACGGATGTCAGTTGTCTTACGTCCGTCGAGGCGGATGCCTTCGTCGAGGACGCAACGGCGCATGGCGTCGCGTTCCACGTCGTGATAGTAGCGGTCGATGAGGGCGTTCTTTTCTGCCAGTTCATCTTCCGTCATGTCGGCGTGTGCGGCAGCATAGGCTTCCTTATATTCTTCGCGAATGGCTTCGAAGGCTTCGGCACGTTGGTGCTTTTCGAGAGCCTGCTTCGTCACGTCGTAAGCCTTCTGGTAGCAAGCCTTTGCGAGGTCGGCACGCAGGTCTTCGTCGTTGATTTCGTGGCAGTATTCGCGCTTTACGTCGGTTCCGAGTTCCTTCATCAGTTCCTTCTGCAGTTGGCATTGCGGCTTGATGGCTGCGTGAGCCGCCTTGAGTGCTTCGAGCAGGTCTTGCTCGCTCACTTCCTTCATTTCGCCTTCCACCATCATGATGTTTTCCTCGGTGGCACCCACCATGAGGTCCATGTCGGCTTCAGCCAGTTGCTGGAACGTGGGGTTGATGACAAATTCGCCGTTTATGCGAGCCACGCGCACTTCGGAGATAGGGCCGTCGAAGGGGATGTCGCTGACAGCGAGTGCTGCCGATGCGGCAAATCCGGCGAGTGCATCGGGCATATCCACACCGTCGGCACTGTAGAGGTTGACGTTCACGTACACTTCGGCGTGGTAGTTGCTGGGGAACAGCGGACGGAGTGCGCGGTCGACAAGTCGGCACGTGAGGATTTCCTCATCGCTGGCTTTGCCTTCGCGGCGAGTGAATCCGCCGGGGAAGCGTCCTGCTGCTGCATACTTTTCGCGGTACTCCACTTGCAGCGGCATGAAATCTGTTCCGGGTACTGCATCTTTTGCGGCACAAACAGTGGCCAGCAGCATCGTCTTGCCCATCGTGAGCAGAACGGCTCCATCGGCTTGTTTCGCCAGTCTTCCTGTCTCAATGCTGATTTCGCGTCCGTCAGGCAGAGAGACTTTCTTTGTAATTACGTTCATCTTGATAAAATTAAAACATCTGTAAAAAACATCTTATTTTTCGCGGGTTCCGACAGCAACGCAACAGGCACAAAAAAAACAAAGCCGTTTTTCGACCCCGTGTGTGCAGGGTAAACAAAGTTCACATAAGTAATGAAAGACGATGACTTCACTGACTCTGTGAATTTTGTCTCCTTACCTCCAACATCTTTAGCGTCAAAAAAAGAACTTTGCATCTCTGTGTTGCCGTGTTTCCGCCGAAATCCACGTTTTCACGTTGCAAAGTTACGCATTTATGTTGAATTGCAAAAGGAATTTCGCTGATTTTTACTAACTTTGCGCCATGAATACCACACGACAAACCCTTTGGCGAGCGACATTTTTGCTGACTTTCTTCGTCGCAGCCCTCTTCGCCACGGCGCAGACTTCTGTCGACACGGCGGAAACAATCTCTGACACGCTGGCGACTGCCGACGACGAACCTGCTCCTTCCCGTTGGGGATTTTCGCTCAACGCCAATCCTTCGTGGCAGATGGCGATGGACAAGCGCGTGAAACAATGGCTGCGCAAGAAACAGACGTTCACCATTGCCGCCGAACTCCACCACATGGCGCTGCCCACCGACAACGACGCCTTTGCGAGCGACTTCGGCTATCCCACCATCACGGCGGGCGTGCGCTATGCCGTCAACAACCAAGTGCGGATGCACCTCCAGCGCTATGCTGAACTGAACGGCGAGAGCGTCGACGTTACCGCGCCCTACGAATCGCGACTCGGCAACACCATTTCGGCATACGCCGCCTTTGCCCGTCCGTTGCTGCGCACGCCGCACTGGGAGGCCGACTATGCCCTCAACATCGGACTGGGCTACAGCCATCTGAAATACAATCCGCACAACGACATCGACAACGAACTCATCGGGGCACACGTGCTCATCTACTTCGGTGCCGGTCTGCACCTCACCTACCACCCCGTGCCCGAATGGGGCGTGCGTGCCGGTCTTGAATTCGTCCACCACAGCAATGGTGCGCTCAACCGCCCGAACAAAGGTTCGAACGCCGTGGGGCCCACGCTCGGCATCGTCTACACGCCCTACTACGAGGCCGTCAGCAATCATCCGTTGCGTCTGCGTCCCGACTTTGAAAAGCAGTGGCTGCTCAACTTCACACTCGGTGTAGGCGCAAAGACGCTGCTCGAAGACTGGAACATCACGCAATACCATTTGCCTGCCGACGACCCCGACTACGCCACGGAGCACTTCCGCCTCTATGCCGCCTATTCGCTGCAAGCCGACGTGATGCGCCGCTATGCCCGCCGCTGGGCATCGGGCGTGGGGCTCGACCTGTACTACGGCACCTATTACAAGCGGTCGCGCGAGGTAGACCATTTCTACAATTTCATGGGCGAGAAATACTCGCCGTGGTCCGTCGGGCTTGCCCTCAAGCACAACGTCTACTACCACAACTGGTCGGCAAACATGGCATTCGGTTTCTACCTCTTCCGCCGCATGGGACGCGAAATGACAGCCAGCGAGACGCCTTACTACGAACGCATCGGCGTGCATTACCACTTCCCGCGTCTCGGCGGATTGTCTGTCGGAGCCAACGTCCATGCCCACCTCGGCAAAGCCAATTTCACGGAATTGGCTGTCGGCATGCCCATCACACTTTAAGCACGTTTGACCACGCCGCACGTTTTTTTTGTTGCAAACAATCAGTAAGTTCCTGCGGAGAAGAAATAATAGTCATCGTAAAAAACTCGGCACAATAATCATTCCGTAAAGAAAATCTCGTGAAAAGATTCGTTAACAAAGCGAAGAAAGCACCCCGTCAAACTTTCTTCGCTTTGTTAACTTAATTTAAATTTAACCCATAGGGGGATAGGTTAAAAATCTTTCATTATCTTTGCAAATGAAAACCATCAAACAACCACTTTTATTAACAACCTAAAACCTCGCAACGTACAGGTGAATTGCAAAAGAATATGGAAGAAAAATTGGAAAAAATCAAGCAGTTGCTGAAAGAGCAGGAATCTGAAAAGGTCTATTTCTATTCAGCTGTGTATCCATGTGTAGATGAAAATGGGGATTGGATGGAGGTAGAGTATAAGCATGAAGTTAGTGAATTTACCTATAATTGGGACGATGAAGGTAACGATGATGTGATTACGGCAGCCTACCTCAAAAACGGTGCATTACTGTTTGATGCTGCTATGTTCTACTTTGGTGAGTATGGAACTGACCAAAAAGGCACAAAGGAAGGCTTGACTTGGGAAGAGATTAAAAGCATGCGCCGTACTGAAGAGCAACAAGAAGATTTGTTGGATGCCATGATTGATGTCATTCAAGACCCCGATAAGGGAATGGAAGAGGCAGAGTGGTAAAAACATTGGCGAGAATCCCAACGGAAACTTCGCGCGGCAGCGCATCCTTATACTAACAAACGTCCCCACCTTTGCGTGTGCAAAAGTGGGGGCGTGAACATTGATATTCAATCAATTAGAGGTTCGGGTTGATTTCGCTCCACTTTTCGATAGCGGGAACGATGTTGAGCGTAACGAGTTCGTCGCGCATCTTGCAGAGGTGCTCGTAACTTGCATCGAGTTTAGCCAATTCTTCGGGCGTACCCGTAGGCATCTTGTATGTACAGCCGTTCGTGTCGAGCACGGTGTCCATCGCCATCATGATGTGGTCGTACTTGTCGGTCTTGACATACGTACCTGCGGGATAGCGGAACTTTTCGCCACCCATCACCGAACGAATCATTTCCACCGACAGGTAGGACGGGCTTTGGAACGAACTGCGGCCACGCAACTTGATGATGGCAGCACCACCCTTCGTCACGTCGGTCTTCATCTGTTCCCACTCTTCTTCCGAGAATTCGGGCGTACCAATGAGGTCGGTCAGCGGTTTGCCGTCAATCTTCACGGCACTGCCGAATACTGCCATCTGTTCGCCGTGTCCGCCGTAAGTGGCGCAACCGGTTACCTTCGACTGCAGCACACCGAATTTCTTGGCGAGTGCACTCTGCAGACGGGTAGAGTCGAGACCTGCGAGCGTAGTGACCTGTCCCGGTTTCAGTCCCGAATAGAGGAGCGTAACCAGACCTGTGAGGTCGGCGGGGTTGAAGATGATGACAACGTGCTTCACGTCGGGGCAATACTGCTTGATGTTCTTACCGAGTTCTTCAGCAATTTTGCAGTTGCCTGCCAAGAGGTCTTCGCGGGTCATGCCCTCCTTACGCGGTGCACCACCGCTGGAGATGATGTACTTTGCACCCGTGAATGCTTCCTTCACGTCGGTCGTTGCCACGATGTTCACATCGCCGAAACCGCTCTGGCGCATTTCTTCAGCCACACCTTCGGGCGAGAATACGTCGTACAGACAGATTTCACTGGTCAGACCCATCATCAGGGCCGACTGTACCATGTTGGAGCCAATCATTCCGGCGGCTCCTACAATCACGAGTTTGTCGTTTGTTAAGAATGCCATAATAATATGTATTAAAAAATGAAAGATTCATGCGCGAAAGCCGTCGGGCTTCCAAGGGCAAAGATAAGAAATATAGTTGATATACGAAAGATGAAAGTTGAAAAAAAGTGAAAGATAGGCGCTGAAGGGCTGAAAATGCCTGTCTTTGCAATACGCACCATGCAAATGCCG
>JAFLUS010000049.1:6970-9964 GCA_022508685.1 Prevotellaceae bacterium
AGGCGCTGAAGGGCTGAAAATGCCTGTCTTTGCAATACGCACCATGCAAATGCCGGGACATAGACATCTGTAACAAATGCCTATTTTTGCTTCTGCAGTGCCAATTTAAAATTGACGATGGTGCGGCGATAAATCACCAAACTGACTTCACGAGGTGCAAGAGGCATGTATCGGAAAGTATTGCCTAATGTATATATAGCAGATTCAATCTTATGTTTAATGCCATCTTTCTGCACAACACGCTTACTGCGTCCCCAATTCCCTCCCTTCAAAATGCTGCTCAGAATATGTGTTTTCCACTTTCTGTCTGTATCTTCAATGGGCAGTGGAAACGTCGGTAGTCCCAAGTCGTCAACCAAAATCGTACCGAAAGCACGAAAAGCTTTCAGCAAACCTACGTTTTGCAGCAATGTTGCCAGCCGTTCAGCGTCAATTTCATCTCGGTAATGGTGCATCATTACAGCCCAGTCGCACAAATGGCGCAGACCTATACCAACGATCATAAAATGATAAAACAAATGGAAGAAAACATAGGCAGCATACAGCGTAGGCTCCATGACTGACACGCGTTCACCGCCAATCTGCACACTGGCAGGCGTACTCGCCGCCAACGCCTGTTCCCAATATCGATGATGTTTCCGACTGCCGAAGTCTACAAGAAAAGTATGCAATTCGTAAAGGGCATTGCCATATGTAAAAGCAAATTCTTTCCATAACAACCTTTTCGGCAAATCCACGCCCCACTGCGTGCGCAGCACCTCGGCTGTACGCTGATAGTCATTGACCAAGAAATCAATGTCGCCCGACATTCGCGTCAAGGGTTCCGGATAGAGGGCTGCCAACGTCTGTCCCTTGACGACGACATAGTCTATCTTTTCATCATCCATCAGGCGGGCAAACCGCGTCACGGCGGCATTTATCGTCTGATTTTGCCGTTTGATTTGTTCCAGACGGACGTAGGCTTCGAACACCGTCTGCTGGTCCATACGCACGTTCTTCTTGATGAGCGTATCAATCAGCAACCCTGCAACCGTCTGTTTTTCAGCCTGTGCAATCAACTGTCGGGCTTCTGCCGCCGAAATGCTGTCATCGAACGGCGTTCCCCACAATGCTTCGCGCAACAAACCCAATAGTTTGCGGTCAATATGCTGCAAATCCTTGTTCATTTTCAACAGACAGTTTTTGATGGTGCACCCTATCGTTCGGCACGCATCGGATTGTGCAAGAAATCGTCGTAACTCAGGCGGATGCCGTCCTCCAATTCCGTCCGGTAACGCCACCCCAATGCGGCAGCCTTGCTGACGTCGAGCAACTTTCGAGGCGTACCGTTCGGACGGGTCGTATCCCACTTGATAGCGCCTTCGTACCCAACGACCTTTGCCACCAATTCCGTCAGCCCCTTAATCGAAATCTCCTTGCCCGTACCGGCATTGACCGTTTCGTCGCCGCTATAGTTGTTCATCAAGAATACGCACAGGTTGGCGAGGTCGTCGACATACAAAAATTCGCGCAACGGACTGCCGTCGCCCCAGCACGTCACTTCCTCGCGTCCCTCCACCTTCGCTTCGTGAAAACGGCGAATCAGTGCCGGCAACACGTGGCTGTGCTCGGGGTGATAGTTGTCGTTCGGGCCATAGAGGTTCGTCGGCATCACCGAAATAAAATCCGTGCCGTACTGCCGGTTCAGAAATTCGCAATATTTCAGTCCGCTAATCTTCGCCAGCGCATACGCTTCGTTCGTCTTCTCCAGTTCCGACGTCAGCAGGCACGACTCCGTCATCGGCTGCGGTGCCATACGGGGATAGATGCAACTGCTGCCGAGGAATTCCAGTTTCTTGCAGCCGTTCTGCCACGCAGCATGAATGACGTTCATTTCGAGCATCATATTCTCGTACATGAAATCCGCCAGCGCCTTCTGGTTGGCAACAATACCGCCAACCTTGGCAGCCGCAAGAAACACATATTCAGGACGTTCGGCAGCAAAGAACCGTTCCACCGCCTCCTGCCGCGTCAAGTCAAGTTCGCTGTGCGTTCGCGTAATGATGTTCGTATAACCTTGCCGCTGCAACTCACGCACGATGGCAGAACCCACCATACCGCGATGGCCCGCCACATAAATCTTCGCCTGCTTCTCCATCATTTCACGATACCTTTTTCCAAATATTCAGCAAGATTCGTGCGCACGTGTGCCGCCGCACCTTCAGCCGCCACCTTCGCCATGTCGGCATCGACCATGATGTTCACCAACTCTTCAAACGTCGTCTTACGCGGATTCCAACCCAGTTGCTGACGCGCCTTCGTGGGGTCGCCCCACAGGTTGACCACGTCGGTAGGACGGTAGAAATCCTTCGACACCTCCACCAGCACCTTTCCGCTTGCCTTGTCAATACCTTTCTCGTTCTCGCCTTCGCCTTGGAATTCCAGTTCGATGCCCACACGTTTGAACGCATAGTAGCAGAATTCGCGCACAGAGTGTTGCTCACCGGTCGCAATCACAAAATCCTCAGGCTTCGGCTGTTGCAGAATGAGCCACATGCACTCCACATAATCCTTGGCATACCCCCAGTCGCGCAACGAACTGAGGTTGCCGAGATAGAGTTTGTCCTGCTTGCCCTGCTTGATACGCGCAGCAGCCAACGTGATTTTCCGCGTCACAAACGTTTCGCCACGGCGCTCGCTCTCGTGATTGAACAGAATACCCGAGCAGCAATACATTCCGTATGCCTCACGATATTCCTTCACAATCCAATAGCCATACAGTTTCGCCACCGCATACGGGCTATACGGATGGAACGGCGTCCGCTCGTTCTGCGGCACCTCCTCCACCTTTCCATACAGTTCCGACGTCGAAGCCTGATAGATGCGGCACGTCGTCGTCAGTCCCAACTGCCGCACGGCTTCCAACACGCGCAACACCCCGACCGCATCGACATCCGCCGTAAATTCCGGCGAATCGAACGACACCTGCACGTGGCTCTGCGCAGCCAGATTGTA
>JAFLUS010000005.1 GCA_022508685.1 Prevotellaceae bacterium
CTTTTTTTCTCGAAACTATAGTTTCGTGTATACGCAGACTGCAGTCTCGAAATGTTAAAACTATAGTCTTTTTTCGACACCTCTGAAAAGGGCAAAAAACTATAGTCTTTTTGCCCTTTTTTATGGCTCGGTTCGGCTTTGCTGTGCGGCAATATCGTTGCCACCTTTCCGTGCATACATATATATAAACGCGTGTACGCGCGCGAAGAAAGGTGACGGAACACATTGAAAAGAGAGGTTGCAAACGGAGAGAAATTGCAAAAAAATGCAGATATACGCCTGATTGGGGCAACGGATGAGGATAGGCTATTTTCAGTGAGGCAGAGAGCAAATGTCGAAAATGTGTGTTAAAAAATATTAAAAATTATATCACAAGACACCGACATTCTTTGCGGAAATGATAAAATATGTAAATTTGCGCAAAGCAAGTTTAACTTTTGGCTGTCGTGTACAGCCTGTTTTGCATATACATAACTTAACTAACACAATAAGAAAAAGCAAAATGAATTACCGCTTCAACCTGACGCGACGCGCATGGAATGTTCTGTGCGCCGTTGTGCTGTGTGGCAGCGTAGTCTCGTGCTCCGAAGACTACACCCTCGACGAATCGACGCCCGGGTGGCTGAATTCGAGCATCTACGACTACCTCACAAGCAACGGCCACTACACCAACTTCGTGCGCTTGATTGACGATCTGAACTATTCAGACGTGCTGTCGAAAACGGGTAGCAAGACGCTGTTCGTGGCCGACGACAATGCTTTCAAGAAGTTTTACGCCGACAATCCGTGGGGCGTAACAAGTTATTCGGAACTGACATGGGCGCAGAAGAAACTGCTGCTCAACTCGGCAATGATTAACAATGCCTACCTGCTCGAAATGATGTCGAGCACGGAGGGCCCGATTGCCGGACAATGTCTGCGCCGCGAAACGGCTGCCGACGTGCTCGACTCCGTTCCCCACTTCAACGCCGAAGACCTTCCGGTCAACTACAATGCGGACGACATCGACTATTGGAGCCGTTTCCGCGACCCGGCGAAGGGCGGTATCTACATGGCACTCGACAACACGGCACCGATGATGACCCACTTCCTCACCACGCAGATGGCGACGAAGGGCATCACGGAGGACGACTTCACACGCATCATGGGACGTGCACGCAATTCCAAGTCGTTCATCTACGACTGCGAAGTGCTGGAGTCGGACATCGTGTGTCAGAATGGTTACATCAACCGTCTTGACAAGGTGCTCATCAATCCGCAGAACATGGCAGAGGTGCTGCGCACGAACGGACGCACCAACATCTTCAGCCACATGCTCGACCGCTTCTCCCTGCCTATCTTCAATCAGGCACTGACCAACCGCTACCGCGAACTCTACGGCAACGAGGTTGACTCGGTATGGGAAAAGCGTTATTTCAACTACCGCGACGCGAGCATCACGTCCTACGACGTAGACTTGCACGAACTCCGGACGGATGCCGGTACCGACCCGACCAACCCGACGGGCAACAGCGTGAACGTGGGTCTGATGTTCGACCCGGGATGGAATGCTTATCGTGCGAACAAGGATATCACGAAAGAACAGGACATGGGTGTAATTTTCGCACCAAGCGACGAACGCCTGTATGACTACTTCTTCACCAGCACTGGTGGTGGTCGCTTCCTGCTCGACGCCTATGCACCGAACGAAATGACACAAGTGACGGGGCCGACAGATTGGGAACACATCTATCGTGCAATCGACCAAATTCCGCGTCCCGTGCTCATGGCATTCCTGCGCAACCTGATGAAGGGTCAGTTCTGCAACGCCGTTCCGAGCAAGTTTGAGACTATCAAGGACGACGCACAAGACCCGATGCTCGATGCTACGCACTTGGATAAAGTGGCTGACGTGCTGCTCGCCAACAATGGTATCATCTACCTCATGGACGAAGTGCTGTCGACCCCGACCTATGCAGCCGTGCTCGCTCCGGCATACGTGAGCCAAGACATGCACGTGATGAACGACGCTATCTGGAATGCGACTGACGGCGGTATCGCCAAGAACTTCCATGCTTATCTGAAAGCCATGAGTTCGCGTTTCAGTTTCTTTGTACCCAAGGACGGATTCTGGTACATCGACCCCGCATCGTTCTCAAGTCTCTCCAACGAAACACGTGCCATTCACTTCGAATGGGTCGTGAACGAAAAGACGAACGTCGGTGCCATCACAGCCAATGCCCACAGACTGACTTACGACTATGCCACCGGTGCATACACCATCGAGCCGACGGCATCCCGCACCCTCCAGTTGGCAGAAGCCTACAACCGACTTTCAGATATTCTTGAAACCCACACCATCGTGCACCAAACCAGTCCCACGACAGGCATCGACGAAACACTCACCGGTGTGGAATGCGACCAACACTACTTCCTTTCTAAAGGTGGAGCACCCATTTACGTGCGCAATGCGACGCAACGCGACAAGGGTATGACCGTAACCGGCGGTTGGGGACTGCAACACGGAGAAGAATCGACCGTCATCCGTTTCGACGACAAGACACGCGAAACCAATGGTAACGGCAATGGTATGGCATACCAGTTGGACGCCCCGATTGTTCCGACCATCGAATCGGTGTACAGCATCATGTACGAAAACCAAGACAAGTACGGCAAATTCTTTGAATTGTGTACGGAAGACATCACTCCGCTGCTCAAAGAGTTGAAACAATACCTCTACTACGACACGGACGGCAAGACAGCATTGTTCCAGCGCGAAGCGGAATACATGGACTTCTACAAAGTGTTCGTCAACAAGAACGGCCTGCCCTGCCGCGACAAAGCCACAGGCAACCAAGTGTCGACATCGACCAACGTCCGTTTCTTCAACAACTACACGTACACTATCTATCTCCCGTCAAACGCAGCCTTGGAAGCGGCTATCAACGACAAGAACCTGCCGACATGGGACAGCATTTACGACTTGATGAAAATCGAAGTTGACGACAATGGTCAATACGAAAGCATGCTCACCGAGGAGGAAAAAGCAATCGTTCACCCGAAAGCCGCAGCCATGGTGACTTACCTGATGAACTTCATCAAGAACCACTTCCAAGACAACAGCATCTTCGCCGACACGCCCGCTCTCCAGACGGCAGAATACGAAACTGCCACCATCAACAGCGAGACCGGCGTCTATGCAAAAGTAAACGTATCGTCGAAAGGCAACGGCACACTCACCGTAACCGACGCAACGAAGAAGGCTGTTGACATAGACCCCAACTTCAAGAACCAAATTGCACGCGACTACACGATTGAAGGCACAGCGACCAATATGCGCATCGCGGCTTCGTCACACGTAGTGATGCATGGTATCAACGACGTGCTCAACTTCACCGAACTGAAGAATGGCAAATACGACACAGAATGGTCGACTTCTGCCGCTGCACGCAGATTTATCAAGAAGTATCAGATTAAGAAGAAATAATATATGAAATACCTCAAATATATCCTCACACTGGCAGCGGCCCTGTTTATCAGTAATACGATACAGGCACAACAGCGCATCACCGGGCACGTGTACGACGACATCGAGCCCATCATGATGGCGAATGTGGTGGAGCGCGATGCCAACAACCGTATCGTGGCGGCGACAACCACCGACATCAACGGTAACTTCTCGATGGTCATCAAGAACCCCAAAGACCATCTTGTCATCTCATTCATCGGATATGCAACCGTGACGTTGCCCATTGGTACGCAGACCAAGTTCAACGTCAAGATGAAGGACAACACCGTCCTGCAAACCGTCAACATCACGGCAAAGAAAAAGCAGGAAAGCAATGGTATGTCCATCCCTGTGAAAGAAATCTCCGTGGCTACGCAGACCATGAACATGGACGATGTAGAAGGTCTGTCCTTCGCATCTGCCGACGAAGCCCTGCAAGGAAAGATTGCCGGTCTGGACATCATCTCCAACTCGGGTAACCTTGGTTCGGGTACGAGCATGCGTATGCGTGGTGTCAGCACCATCAATGGTTCGGCAGAACCCCTCATCGTTGTCGACGGAAACCCGTTCGACTTGCCCGATGACGTATCGGACGTCAACTTCGAAGACCTCGACAACGAAGAGCAGTTCGCAACCCTCCTCTCTGTGAACCCTGAAGACATTAAGGAAATCAAGGTGTTGAAGGACGCCGCATCGGCAGCCATCTGGGGTTCGCGCGGTGCAAATGGTGTCATCGAAATCACCACCCGCCGCGGTGTCAGCGGTAAGACCAAAGTGAACTTCTCCTATCGTTTCACTGGCGCATGGACACCGGACGGACTGAACATGCTCGACGGCGACGGCTACACGATGATGCTGAAAGAGGCTTACTTCAATCCGCGTCAGAGTTCGGCAACATCGAACATGGTGGAATTGAACTACGACATCAACCGCCCGACTTACTACTACAACTTCAACAAGAACACAGACTGGGTAGACGCTGTCAGCCAATTCGGACAGACTCACAACTACTATCTGACATTGACGGGTGGTGGTGAGAAAGCCAAATTCCGTATCTCCGGCGGTTACGACCACCAGACGGGTACGATTATCAAGCAGGTCATGGACCGCTTCTCCACTCGTCTCGTTTTGGACTACGACGTGAGCGACCGCATTCGTTTCTCGACGAACTTCGCGCTTACCTACACCGACAACCACCGCAACTGGGACGGCGGTTCCGTATCTTCGATTTTGCCGAAGGCATACAGAGCCATGCCGAACATGAGTATCTATGAATACGCATACGACCCTATCACGCGTCAACCTTATCGCACAGGCGATTTCTACAAAATGTTGCCGTCGGCAGACAGCAACACATCGACTCCCGACGGATATTCTTCACGTTATTTGTCGGACATGCGCAGCAATGGTAACCCTGTTGCGATTGCCCACCTTGCCCACAACAACCAATCGACCTATCGTATCACACCGCAGTTCAACCTGCGCTACAAATTGTTGAGCAAGGATGAGTCAGGTCACCAACTCGACATGAACGCCGAAGTGTACATGGATATTTATAATGAATCCGTGAACGCTTACTATCCGAACTCACTGACGACCGACGCATGGATTACGGGCGTGAACACGACATCAAATTCTGAATACAAGAGTTTGGCGTTCACCAACCGCGAAACATTCATTTTCACACCGAAAATCAACAATCAAGATTGGTCTGCCAGCGCCATGCTCCGTTTCGAGTTCACCACAGGTAATGGTACGGGCCAGAATTTGGGCAACAGCGGTATTCCTACTGGCATCGAATCGCCCACGGCAGTCGGCTATCTGACGAACACAGGTTCGTACACCAGCCAATGGCGCAGCATGGCATTGCGCGGTTCCGTCCACATTGCCTACAAGGATGGTCGCTACGCATTCGACACCACTGTCAGCCAAGACGGTAGCACAAAATTCGGTGCCGGCAACAAGTGGGGAACATTCCCTGCGTTCTCCGGACGTTGGAACATCAGCGACGAACCTTTCTTCACTCCGCTCACCCGTTGGATTAGTCTTTTGTCATTCCGTCCGGGTTGGGGACGCGTGGGTCGTCCGCCACAAAACGAATATTTGATGTACAACCGCTACTCCAGTGCCGGTATCTATGGTCCGAGTGAATCCAACTCGGGTACGGCAATTGCTCCCGACAACTTGCGTCTGACTGACCTCAAGTGGGAAACGACCGACTCATGGAACCTCGGTTTCAACCTTAACCTTTTGGCAGACCTTCTTCAATTTGACTTCAACATCTATAATAAGAAGACCAAAGACTTGTTGATGGCAAATACAGGTATTCCGGGTTCTACCGGTTACGGAAGCCTCACATGGAAGAATGTCGGCGAACTTGAAAACAAAGGTTGGGAACTTTATGTCAACACTGGCAAATTCCTGAAGAAAGGTAAGTTCTCGATGAGTGCATCTGTCAACATCGCCCAGAACATCAACACCATCACGGCGATGGATGCAACGGTGCTCGCAGCACAGAACCCCGACTTCGATTACAAGAACGCAACCGACAAGTCGAACGGCGAATATCTGCAACGCATCCAAATCGGTAATGCGGTCGGTTCTATCTATGGTTTCCGTTACAAAGGCGTTTACCGCTATGACTACGACCACAGCGGTATGACGGCTCAGTCGCGTGAAACTTATGGCAACAACACGGCTGCATACGCTGCAGAACATGGTCAGAACGCCACTTGCCCTGTGGCTCGCGACGCCAACGGCAACGTGCTGTACGACGCCAAGGGAAATCCGTTGAAGATGTATTTCAACTACGGAGGCGTACACTACGAGTTCAAGGGTGGTGACGTGATTTATGAAGACATCAACCATGACGGACAAATCAACGAACTTGACATCGTTTACCTCGGTAACTCTAACCCCAAGTTCAATGGTGGTTTCGGTCTCAACTTCTTCTATAGCCAATGGACGTTGAAATTGTCGTTCAACTATCGTATGGGCAACAAGATTGTCAACATGGCACGAATGACCAACGAGGCTATGCGTAACAACTACAACCAAAGTCAGGCTGTGGCATGGCGATGGAGAAAGAATGGCGACGAAACCGAAATTCCACGTGCAATGAATGCCGGTATCGGTGAATCGTACAATGCACTCTGTAACGACCGCTATGTAGAAAAGGGTGACTACCTGCGTCTGCAATACCTGCAGTTGAGTTACAACCTCCCTGCAAAGATTTGCAAGAACATCGGTCTGCAAAGCGTGCGTCTGTCTGCATCTGCCAACAACCTGTTCTGCTGGACGAAATACACCGGTATCGACCCGGAAGTTTCGTATGGCTCATGGGGTATCTGCTACGACAGAAACAAGACACCAAAGGCTAAATCCTTTACACTCAGTGCAAACATTGGATTCTAATTAAAAAATGTAAGTGCTATGAACAAGATAAAAAATAAGATTATGTATGGAATCCTCGCGGTGATGGGTGTCATCGGATTGTCTTCGTGTGAAGATTTCCTCACCATCACACCGACAGGTTCCATCGTTGAAGAAGATTTCTGGCAAGACCGCAAAGACTTGGAGAATGCCGTATATGCCTGCTACAATCATATGACCAGTGACGGCATGATACGCAAGTTCATCCAATGGGGCGAGTTGCGCAGCGACAACTTTGAACTGCGTACAGGTGTATCGAATACAGACATTGCCAACGTGATGAACGCCAACCTGCTGCCGACAAACGGCATGTTCAGTTGGACGCCGGTGTACAAGGAAATCAATTTCTGCAATAAAGTATTGGCACATGGTCCCGAAATCGTTGCACGGGATGAAAGTTTCTCGACCAACGACTGGCAACCCATCCGTGCCGAAATGCTGACTTTGCGTGCATTGAGCCACTTCTACCTTGTACGGACTTTCGAACGAATTCCCTACATCACGGAAGACTACAACAACGACAGCCAGAATTTCATTAAGGCACAATCGTCGCAAATGGCAGTCTTGGACAGCATCATTACGGATTTGGAATTGGCAAAGGACATTGCCATGAACTCATACGGAAGTGCTGACAAAGATGCATGGAAGAACAAGGGACGCATCACGAAGAAAGCGGTATATGCGCTGTTGGCTGACGTCTACTTGTGGCGTGCAAGTTACAAAGCAGGACTCGCCATGCAGGCAGATGCTGAAGAGGACAATACTTATGCCACTTCTGCAGCAAGCGACTACCAGCGCTGCATCGAATGTTGCGACTGGGTCATCGAACAGATGAAAGACGAATACAAGAAGAGCCTCAACGAAGGTGGAAAAGTAACTGGCGGTGTTGACAACATCGAATTGGTAGACTTGTTCATCCAAAACACCGACGAACTTTCCTCACTGAAAATCGTCAACTCTTCGGCTACCGGTGCGTACACTTCCATCTTCGGAAGCGGAAACTCGCGCGAAAGTATTTTCGAAATACAATTCGATGGCACCAACAATGCCAACAACATGCTGACGGACTACTTCTGGAGCCTCAGCACCCACAGAGCCGGAACCTTGGTTTGCTCCGATGCACGCTTCAGCACCGTGACGGAATCGCCACTCACTGAAAGCGGTGCGATTTTCACAAAAACCGACTACCGCCGTTGGGAAACGCTCCACAAGGCAGGTGCCAATGAAACGCAGACGGAGTTTGCCTTGAAGAAGTACATTTCTTCACGCGTTTCGCAAGCCAACGAAGCATCCAGTGCTGTCATGCGCGATAACACAGCAGACGCACTGACGGTATCTGCAACAGAACGCAGTTTGCCCAACAATGCCAACTGGATTGTCTATCGCTTAAGCGACGTCGTACTCATGAAAGCAGAAGCCATGAGCCAAGTATACACAGACGAAGACAAATTGAAAGAATCCATCGAATTGGTGCGCGAAGTATACAGACGGTCTAACCCCTACCCCTACCTCAATGCAACGGCTGACACGTTGAATTTAGGTGCAACTCCGCTCCCCGAGAATATCGAATCTCTTGTCATGTTGGAACGTCAGCGTGAATTTGTGGGCGAAGGCAAACGTTGGTTCGACCTCGTTCGTTATGCACAACGCAGAGGCAGCACCACCGAGATGCTCGACAAACTGCTCACTCCGAAATACAGTTCCGATTACAGCAAGGCTATCAAGTCGAAACTGGCTCCGATGCAAGCCCTTTTCTCTCCCATTTACACCAAAGAGATAAAGGTAAATCCTCTCTTGGAGCAGAACCCTGTATGGAACACTACCGAAAATACATCCAAGACTGATGATCTCTAAATAAAGGACAACCATGAAACTAAAAAATATCATTTTAGCCATCTCTGTATTGGCCGTTACTTGTGTCAGTACAAACAGTTGTAAAGAGAACATTGACGATAGCGACCTCTATACGTTCACGGGACAAATGATGATTGAGCATTTCATCCAACGCCCCGACTCTTTCAGCAACTATCTGCACCTCTTAAAGCAAGTACACCCCAGCAAACGCTCGGAGTCTACCATGTATGAATTATTGGGCGCACGTGGTCACTACACATGCTTTGCTCCCACCAATGAGGCTGTTCAGCACTATCTGGACTCGCTCTATGCCATAGGTGAATTGAACTCTGCACTTGTCAACGAAGTTCCCGACTCTATTGCAAACTTCATCGTTTTCAATAGCCTCATCGATTCCGGAGACAAGCAAGATGCGTATGCAACCACCGACTTTAGCGACATCCTTCCTAACAATAACATGAACGACCGTACGATGAGCGTCGATTACAGCAACGACGCCGTATCCGGAATGTCAAACATCTATATTAACAAATATAGCAAGATTATTGAGAAGGACATCAAGGTTGAAAATGGATACATTCATGTTGTAGACCAAGTCATTTCGCCGTCCAATGCGACAGTCAGCGACCTTATCGGTGCAACGGACAATCTCAAGTTCTTTAGCGAACTGCTTGACGTGACCGGTTGGGGCAAGAAATTGCTCGACTTTGAAGACCTCGACTACAGAGACAACGAAAAGGCAGGTACGAAATATATGGGTGCAGACGGTAACTGGGAAGGTTTATATCCCGAACATCGCTACACGAAATTCACCATATTCGTAGAAACCGACTCAACCTTTGAAGCAAACGGTATCACCAATCTCGAATCACTGAAGCAGTATATCATCAACCATGGTGCAGCCTATGATGCCAACACCAGTTATGACGATGACTATACCAATGAAAACAATGCCGTCAATCAGTTCGTTGCTTACCACCTCGTGAAAGTCGGTCTGCCTTGGAACCGCTTGGTGACATGGTCGAACGAATGGGGATACAGCAATAAAAACCTCAACGAGAACGGCTCACACAAAATCAACGTTTGGGAATATTGGGAAACGATGGGCAAGCACCGCCGTTCTCTCAAGATTACCGGTACAAAACGTGAAGGTTTGCGCATCAATCGCAAGAGCACATATTCCGAAAAATCATACGCGGAACTGGAAGTTCTCATCCCCGGTATCGAAATTCATCGTTTCAACGACAATTACGAGAATACTGCACTCAACGGATATTATTATCCCATTTCCGACATCTTGCTTTGGACTCCCGAAGTTCCCAACCAAGTATTGAACGAACGCATGCGTTATGACATTTGTTCATTGCTGCCCGAGTTAATCAATGCCGGCAAACGATTGAACCGTGAAAACTCATGGTACTTCACGCCCGATTTCTTCGAGAACATCCCTTCAATGGATGACAAGACGGACTTTGAATACTTGCCCAACACCAATGGTTCTGGTGGAGGAAGTGCCGGATGGTTAGACTTCCAATCTGACGAATTCAATATCCGCGGAACGTATGACTTTGTCATCAAATTGCCGCCCGTGCCAAGCAATGGTACGTATGAAATCCGCTATGGTATCAATGCAAATGGCAACCGCGGTATGGCACAAATCTATCTTGGCACCAACCCGAACAATCTCCCCGCTGTAGGTATTCCCCTCGATTTGCGCATCGGTGGTAGCAGTTACGGCTGGAAGAACGATGCTTCATTGGGTTCGGCAGAAGCCATTGATGAATTTGACAAGCAGTTGCGCAACAACAACATGATGAAAGGCCCGAAGTATTTCTTCCCCGGAGAAGGTGAAGAAGCACGTGGATTCACAAACTGCTTGCGCCGCATCATCTACACCGGAACACTCTATGCAGGTACGACATACTACTTGCGCTTCAAGAGTGTGTTGGACAATTCAAATTCCGAATTCTTCTTCGATTATCTTGAAATTGTTCCCAAGTCCGTTTACAATGGTACAACTGCCGAAGATAAATGGTAATTCCATTTGGCAAAATAGTCAGACATCCTATAAACATTCAAATTGATTTACGATATCATCTATGAATAAAATAACTTTCAACTGGCTCACGGGGGCATTGTTCATGCTTGCTGCGGCAACCACAATCTCGTCATGTTCCGACGACCATTTCACGGTTGACTCTGGCGTATCCGGTCGGCAGACATTGTGGGAAAGCATCGTTACCAATGACAACCTCAGTGAATACGCAGACATTCTTTCTCGCGTACATTATTCCAAAAGTAAGGGCAACACGACACCCGAATCGTATGCCCGTTTATTCAGCAATGACCAAAAATTTACCGTTTGGGCTCCGCAGAACGGCACATTCCAATATGAGTATTGGAAGAGTCTGTTGGACGACGGCACGGTGGAAAGTGCGTATAAAGTAGAAACGGAACTTATCCGCAACAACATGACGCGCTTCAATCACCTTGTCAGCGGCAATTCTGCACAAAAACTCAAACTCTTCAGCGGCAAAAGCGTGGTATTCGACTGCGCCAATGCCATGATTAAGAACCAACATATCACACAGCCCAACATCGGTGCGAAGAATGGTACGCTGCACATTACAGACGGCGCCATCGAGTACCAGCCCAACCTGTATGAATACTTGGCTATCGCAGCAGACATCGATACGCTCAATACCTATATTAAAGGTTTTGAAGAAATCGTGTTTGACGAAGACCAAAGCACGCAGGGACCGATTATCGATGGTAATGTCACTTATGTAGACTCCATTACATACATCAGTAATGAATTCCTCTACAACTACATGAATGCGTATCTCAACGAAGAAGACAGCAGTTATGCCGTGATTATGCCGACCAACGAAGCATGGAAGAAGGCATACAAACGCATTGCCACTTACTTCAACTATCAAAAAGAATATACGCAAGACATCGTTTCGTTAGATGGCGAAGTGGGCGACCTTTCTACAACCAAGAGAACGACACGTTTCTCGGAGCAAGAAATCGACTCCATGGTACGCACCTTCACCAGCAGCAGCATCGCAGCCAACCTTGCTTTCAACACCAATGCCCAGTTCGGACATACGGTTGATGAATATGCACAACCCGGCGCATGCGACTCTCTGCGCAACACCGTGTATGCCGTATTCAAAGACCCCATCAGTGCGACTTTGTTCGATGGTGCATCCCCTGTTGAAGTCAGCAACGGATATGCTTTCATTGTACAGAATTACAACATTCCCGATACGCTCACATTCCTTTCGAAGAGAGATTACCGAGCAGAGAACATGCTGATTAAGTACGATGCGACGAAGAGCGAAAAACCTCTCTCTGACGAATGTGTGTACTACGGCTATACCGACGCTGAAGGCGAATATCACCAGTTGGACAGCGTGCTCACCATTAGCACCCTGCACGTTATTCCCAAAGGAAACAGTCAACCGAATGTTACCTTCCGTCTGCCCAACACGTATTCTTGCAAATACGACATCTATGTCGTAACGGCATACAATAAGAATGCAGGCTATCCTTATCAATTCCGTGCGGCATTGACTTACCACAATAACAACAGCACGGCAAGGTCGACCAACCTCACCGTTCCTGCCGGAGTACTGGGTAGCGGCAACAAGTTTGAGACTCACCCACTTGTTGACGAGACTGGCGTTCACTTCAGAGACAGCGTCTTGGTAGCACAAGATTTCGACCTTCCCGTATGCTATTTCAATATGAGTAGCGATGCTTACATCACGCTGCAAATCACAGGTGTGGCAGCAGCACGCTCCGAATATACCAACGATATGTATATCGAGAAGATTGTTCTTGTTCCAAAGATGCGCGACGACGAATAGTCTTCGTACATTCGGACAAAATGCAATGAACAGATATTAACATTTAGTATTTATCCTTTATCAATATAGTTCTATGTTCAACATATATCACTGCATGAACAGAATCGCTATGTGTACCCTCCTGTTGATTGGAGCGTCGCACGTATCCGCACAGGAAAGTACAGACAGCGTAGCACCCGCACCACAGCGCCCAGTCCGCAAGGCACCTACGTATCCGATGAAAGAGGTGAGTGGCTACATCTACGATGCAGCCACCCGTACGGCGCTCGACGGAGCACGCGTGCAAGCATACAACGATGCCCGCTATTCCACAATGACTGACGAGAACGGACGCTATACCATCAAAGTCCCTACTTTCGTTACGTCACTCTACGTCACCGTTCCCGAATACAACGATGTGCAAGTCGCTATCGTTGACGACCACGCACCCGACGTAGCACTCTACAGCAACCGTTTCAATAGTTTCTACACGCCATCGACCACGCTGAACGCATCGCGCACAGTCAAAATCGATATGTCGACGGCAGTCACCATCGACAGCGAAATCGAAAAATCATTGGGTGGCGACGTCTATACGTTAAATCGTTCGGGTCTGCAAGGACAAGGAGCAGCCATGTTCATCCGTGGTCTCAACTCCCTCTTCCTCAATGCCCAGCCACTCGTCATTCTCGACGGCATGATGATGGATTTGCAGTTGGACCGTGCATCCATCCACGAAGGTTTCTTCAACAACATCCTCGCAGGTATCGACCCCGAAGATATTGACAATGTCGAAGTGATGCAAAACGCGACAGCCCTCTATGGTGCACGCGGTGGCAACGGCGTTGTCATCATCAACACCAAGCGCGGACACAGCATGGCGACCAAAATCAATGCAACCATCTATGGTGGTTTTGAATTGGCACCATCCTACACAAAGATGATGAATGCCAGCCAGTACAAAGGCTACATCAGCGACTTGATTGGCACCACCGAACAAGGTATGAACAACTCCACTGCCGCTTCCAACATTCCGTTCCTCAACGACAATCCCAACTACTATTGGTACCCCATGTACCACAACAATACCGATTGGAGCGACGGTTTGTATCACACCGCATTCACGCATAACTACAAAGTCAACGTACAAGGTGGTGACGACGTCGCTATGTACAACCTCTCTTTGGGTTATGCCAACGCACAGTCTACGGCAAAGCAAAACGGCTTCAACCGTCTGAACATCCGTTTCAACACCGACATCAAACTGCTGTCAAAACTCACTACGCAGTTAGACGTAGCCTACTCTCGCCTCACTTACAACCTCCGCGATAACGGATGGGCTGAAAAGTACGACAATCAAGGCGTATCTTCGCCCAATGTATTGGGACTCATCCAAGCCCCCTTCCTTTCGAAGTATGCTTACTACACCGGCGACGACCTCAAACTCCATTTGTCGAACGTCTATGCAGGAAAGAACCTCGACGACGACAACAACAAATTCAATTTTGCATCGGAGTACGGCACCAACGCAGCATTGGCAAATCCTTATTGGATTCTCGAAAATGGCGAAGGCAACAACAAGAACAACCAAGAGGTCACTCAATTCAACCTCAACGTTCTTCCGAAGTTGGAAATCAACAAGCACCTCACCATTACCAACCGCTTTGCTTACCAACTGAACCGCAGCAACGAAAAGTATTTCTTGCCCGAAGCCGGTACACCGGTTTACACATTGGCAGGTTTGGGTGACATCACCTCTATCGTCAAGAGTTTCTTCGGTAAGGAAACATCCATCTATGAAGATTTCCGCATCAATTGGACGGCGAACTATGGTGCACACAATGTCAGCGCATTCGGTGGTTTCCGTTTCACCAACAACACCTATTCTGACAACTTCATCACTGGTTACAATGCCGGAAACGACAAGATGCCGGATATGAAGAATTCGCTCCAGTTCCGCAGCGTAGACGGAAACGACGATTCATGGCGCAACTTGGCATACTATGCACATGGCCGCTATAATTATAAGAACACCTACTATGCCGACCTCACCGTCAGCGCTGAATCTTCTTCTCGCTTCGGCAAAGAAACCAGCGAAGGCATCAAACTCTTTGGCGTGAAATGGGGTATCTTCCCATCATTGCAATTAGGTTGGGTGCTCAGCAACGAGAAATTCCTCAACAAGGTCAAGGGTGTTGATTATCTGAAGTTCACCCTCGGTTACGACGAAAGCGGTAACGATGCCATTCCCTACAGCGCATCGCGCACCTATTATCAGTCGTCTGAGTTCTTGAAGCAAGCCACTTCGCTCCAACTCATCAACATCGAAAATCCGCAAATTCAGTGGGAAACGACACGTCGTTTCAACACTGCCCTCTCCGGTTCGTTCTTCAACAACCGCATTCAGGCAAGCGTTGATTTCTATGTATCCAGCACCAGCAATTTGCTCACGCTCCGCGAGAACAACTACCTCACAGGTCTCGGTGCATATTGGGCAAACAGCGGTCGTCTGCGCAACATCGGTACCAACATCCATGCCAATGCCATTGTCATCAACAATAAAGATTTCAAATGGCAAATCGGTGCAACCGTTGGTCACTACAAGAACGAAATTCGCGACTTGCCCGATGGTTTGTCTATCAACGGCAAGTACCAAGGATATGTCAACCAGATTTATGGTGCCAACATCCTCACTGCCACCGGCAACGCTGCAGGTGTATTCTATGGTTACAAGACACAAGGCGTATTCGCATCTACCAAAGAAGCATCTACGGCTTACAACGGAACCGACTATCTGAAATATCCTACCGGCATCAAGAACAACCCGTCAAAGAACTTCGAAGCCGGCGACATGCACTTCGTCGACCTCAACAACGACGGCTGGATTGACGAAAAGGATATGACCGTCATCGGTGACCCCAATCCCGACATCTTCGGAAACATCTTCACGACATTCAACTACAAGCGTTGGACGCTCGGTATCAACTTCAAGTATTCACTTGGCAACGACATCTACAACTACCAACGCAGCCAGTTGGAATCGCTCAACAATTTCTACAACCAGACTGTTGCAGCCGTCAACCACTGGACAGCCGAAGGTCAGCACACTGCTATGCCACGTGCCATGTCGCCCGAAAGCGATGCGTGGGTCAACAACGAGCGTTTCTCCGACCGTTGGATTGAAGACGGAAGTTTCTTGAAACTCAAGACCGTTCGCCTCAACTACGAACTGCCCCTCTCCCTTTCGTGGATTCAGGGACTCAACATTTGGATTGAAGCCAACAACCTCTTCACATTGTCCAAATACACAGGTGAAGACCCGGAATTCTCATGCGGAAATGGCGTATTCTATCAAGGCATCGACGCAGGTATGCTCCCCAGCAACCGCAGTTTCATCCTTGGCGTACGCATCAACCTCTAATCCCGGGGTCAAATTACTCAACATTTCACACAGCAAAAAACTCAGCAAGATATGAAATTAAAGAACATCGCTTTTGGATTGGTCGCCCTTGCCGGCATCAGCATTTCCACAACCTCTTGCGAAGACATGCTCACGGTTGACACAGGCGACAAGATGTATACCAATGCAAACGACACACTCTATTCCTATCTCGGAATTCTGAAGAATGTGCAGAACATAGCCGAACGGCAAATCATCCTCAACGAAGTACGCGGCGATTTGTGCATCCCCACCGAGTACGTCACCGACACCCTCCATGCCATTGCGCAATTTGAGGACCCAGCCGACGGCACTTGCTCCATGCTCAAAATCAGCGACTACTACGCTGTCATCAACAATTGCAATCTCTACATTGCCAACGCCGACACCAACCGCGTGAAGAGCAACATCAAGTTCATGCTCCCCGAGTATGCCCAAGTGCAAGCCATCCGCGCATGGACTTATCTGCAACTCGTGCAACTCTACGGCGAAGTCCCCTTCATCACCGAACCCATCACCAACCTCGATGTGGTCAAGAACTTCGACTATAGCGGCAACCTCGTCAACAAAGACAACCTGCTCGACCGCATTCTCGAACTCGGACTCACCAAGTACGTTGACACCAAGTATCCTTCCTACGGACAATACAATAATGGTGCCATCGACATTCCTTCGTCTGCATGCTTCATCCCCGTGCGCCTTGTGTTGGGCGACCTCTACCTCCTTCGTGGAGCCAGCCAGAGCGACTATCGCACCGCTGCACAATATTATTACGACTTCCTCAAAGGGCCTTCATTCTCCTACACCACCACGCCGCAGTATTGTTCCTACACCAAGTTCCGCAGTTCCAACGGAATTGACTACATGGGCAATACCAATGGTGTAGGTACCACTTACGCATGGGGTGCATTCGCCAACCGCACCGCCAATCCCCTTACGGAAGCAGGAACCGACGTGCTCAGCATCATCCCGTCGTCAGCCAACCGCCTCTTCGGTACGATGCTGACCCGCGTAGCCGACATCTTCGGTTACACGCCGTCATCCACCTCTTCCACCGAGTCCAGCACCAACGACAACGGCGATGAAGAAGTCAGCACCTCTGGTTCCATTAGCGTCACTCGCAACTATCAGGCACAGATTGTACCTTCGCCCTTGTACGAAGCCGTCAACAAGGCACAGACTTATGTTTACTACGACCAAGGCGTAGCCAACCCGCAACGCGAGACCTACGACTGTGGCGACGCACGCTATGCAGGTTCTACCGAAGAGTTCACTTACGAACGCGACAACTATGTCCTCGCTTCGAAAGCCGCACGCGGAACGACATTCTACTACTCCGTCCCCATCTATCGCAAGTCCCTCGTATGGCTCCGCCTTGCCGAAGCCATCAACCGCGCAGGATTCCCCGAACACGCATTCGCTATCCTCAAGGATGGTCTGAACTATGCCAACACTCCCGTGCTCAATGGTCTGACCACGACCACCATCATCCCACTTTACGATGAAAACGGCAATCGTCTGCGCGACGAAAACAATCAGTTTGTCAACGACACTATCACCACCATTTCCACTCGCTACAATACCAATGGTGCTCTCCACTACGTCGATTCTCTTGAAATAGCCGACTTCTTCCTCGACTTCACCGACGCACGTTGGGCAGGCAACTTCGGTATTCACGCACGTGGTTGCGGTTTTGGCAACTGGCCTACTATCACACAGGCTAATGGTCAGGCATACACGACGACCAACATCACCGGTTACAATGACAGCATCGCGTTCGACTATCGTCCACGCCTCGAGGCAGAAGGCATCAACTTTGAAATCGCGACCAAAGCCGACATCATCAATGCCGTTGAGAATGTCATCTGCGACGAACTTGCCCTTGAACTCGCTTTCGAAGGCTATCGTTTCAGCGACCTCATGCGCATGGCACACCACAAGAATGCCAGCGGATACAACGGCACGCAGTGGCTCGCTGCTAAAATCGCCAATCGCGGAGTTCGCACCTCCACCGACGGCATGCAGCCCGAAACGTCTCGCGACGAAGACCTCTATGCCAAACTGCTCAATCCGGCAAACTGGTATCTGACCAAGCCGCTTTGGAAGAACCGATAGGGCTCTCCCCTATCCCACTAAAAAAAAGGACATTCGATGCTGTAACGCATCGAATGTCCTTTTTCTTTTCCTTTTCCCTCGTCTGATTGTATGATTTGAAGAACGAAAAGAACCTTTACAAAGCCTGCACAATCGCCTTCACAATCTCGGGCTGATTGAAAGCAGGTTGTGCACGATAATGGCGGTCGGACAGCCCCATCCAGTAGAAAGTCACGATATGCTGCGCCTTTGCCTTTTCGACGAAATAGCGTACAAAGTCGAGGTACTCCGCAGGAGCCTTCACATAGTCAGGCTCCGCCTTATCCACATTGCTCGTACCCCATTCCCCGATGATGACCGGAGCATGCGGCTGAAGATGCGTCGCCAAGAGGTGAAGAAATTCATCCGTTTCACGCTTACCGCTCTCCAACGATGGATAGGCATGGACTTCGAATGCCAAATGCCCGCTGCCCGCAACACTATCGTTCGGCAGTTGCATCGCCATTACGGGGTCTTGCAAATGCGCGTTCCAACGACCGCCGCCATTGCAAGCACCATATGTGCTGACAATCAGATTGCGCTGCACATTGTTGCCACCCGTCGACCGCACCGCATCGACAAAACTCTGCGCAAAGCGATTGATTGCCGCATACGCATCGGCAGCCACTTCCACATCGTATTTTTCCGGAGAAGCAAAAGAGGCGAAGCACCACGAATTGTATTCATCCAACATCTCGTTATACCCTTCGAACAGCAGCCGTTCACCATAATCTTTGAACGCTTCGGCTATTTGCTGCCACAAGTATTCGTATTTATCCCGAACCGCCTCATAAGTCCGCATGCTGGCATGGAGCCACATCGGTCCGGCACCCGTGTCGTGATGCACATTGATGATGCAATACATGCCGTTGTCTAATACGTAATCCACAACTTCACGCACACGCGCCATCCACGCTTCGTCCACTCGTCCCGCCTCATCCATGTGAGGATACCACGTGACGGGCACGCGAATGGCACCGAACCCTGCCTCCGCCATCATCTTCATCAGTTCCGGTCGGGTGACAGGCTGTCCCCACATCGTTTCCGACTTCACCACATCCGGACACGCCTTCCCATTGTTGGCATCCAACGTGTTGCCCAAGTTCCATCCCACACCCATGTGCGTCACCGCATCGGCTGCCGTCTCAAAGTGTTGCGCATCCATCGTCCACACACATGCCAACGCCATGCAGAAAGTCACTAATCGTTTGTTGTTCATTGCTTCTATCTTTGATGATGATTTGTCGCAAAGATAATTAAAAATTCCGAATTAAATAATTTGGCGATATGACAAAAGTATTTTTCGTGTTTTTGACAAGACGACTGACACTGATTTTAGTTGCGAAATTCGCAACTATCTACCCTGTGAGGTATATGCA
>JAFLUS010000050.1 GCA_022508685.1 Prevotellaceae bacterium
TAGTTTGGAGAAAAAAAGACTCCGATGAAAAAATCTCGAGACTGCAGTGTTTTTTCAGCCCTGTTTCAAGGGATTTTTTCCAACATATTTGTATATTTGCCAATCAAAAGCGAAGAGATATGGAAACACTCATGATTGACAGCAACACGAAGGAAGGACGATATGCACAACTGCTGCCGCAGGTGAAGGCGGTGGTGGAGGGCGAAAGCGACGCGATTGCCAACATGGCGAACGTGGCTTCGATGTTGCACGAGACGTTCGGATTTTGGTGGACGGGGTTCTACCGCGTAGTGGATGGCGAACTGGTGCTGGGGCCTTTCCAAGGGCCATTGGCTTGCACGCGCATCCGTCGTGGTCGGGGCGTATGTGGTACGGCGTGGGAACGCAACGAGACGCAGGTGGTTGCCGACGTGGAGCAGTTCCCGGGACACATTGCGTGCAGCAGCGCGTCGCGTAGTGAAATTGTCGTTCCGGTGCACGACGGAAACGGCGAGGTCGTGGCGGTGCTCGACATCGACAGCGAGCGGTTGGCGACATTTGACGATGTAGACCGCGAATGGCTCGAACGGATTGTGGCGTTGTTGGGATAGCCACACGCCGACGATGCAGAAAAATGCCGGCTGATTGCACGCGAGTGGGTGCAGTCAGCCGGTATGGTTTTGTAACGGGGATGGTGGCGAGGTTATGGCTTGGGATAGCCGACGGGGTTGTTGAGCAGCGGCACTTGGCGGTCGGTGAGGTGCAGTGCGGCTTTGAGTGCGTCGACATCCATCATGGCGCGGGTGACGGTGGCAAGTCCTGCCGATGCGCAGTAGAGATAGATGTTTTCGCAAGCGATGCCGGCGTCCATGGCAACGAGCAGTCGTGCGTGTTCGTTGTCGCTGCCGAAACGTTCGAAGTCGCCGACGAGGAGAATGCAGACGGGTGCCGTCGCAGCAAAAGTCTGCGGACCGGCAACGTGCTTGCGGAAGTCGCCGTCGGCAATGTGGGCGAGGCGGTTCTCAACGGGCAGATATTCGTAGGCAGCCTTGTCGTTGATGACATAGACGCGGATTTCCCGACGGTTCATGGCTGTGGGTGCCGTGCGGTGGTTTTCGTCGCGGCTGACGCCACAGGTTGCCCAAAGGAGGTCGGAGAGGTCTTGCTCGGACAGCGACTGGGTGGTGTACTCACGCACGGACTGGCGCTGTGCCAACGCCTGCATGGTGGAGAGGGTAGTGCGGTTGAGGTTGGGTGCAGGCAACTGGATGTCCTGCGCGAAGGCACTGCTGCAGCAAAGGAGTGCGAGTGCGAGAAGCGTGTTTCGTTTCATCGTGTTTGTTGATTTTAGGGTAAATGTTGGTTGGGGCGGAAATGCTTGATGTTTCCGCGTTGCAAATTTACGAAAAAAGCAGACAACGGCTGTGTGGAAGGTGCATTTTATCGTAAAAAATGGTAAAAATCAGCGATTTTTGTGAAAAAAGTTTTGTCAGTTCACATATTTATTCTATTTTAGCAAACGAAAACAACTGACGATAACCTACTAAATCTAATCATGAACAACAATAACTACTGCGTCATCCTTGCCGGTGGCATCGGTTCGCGTCTGTGGCCGTCGAGCCGTCAGCAGAAACCCAAGCAATTTCTGGATATTCTCGGAACGGGCGAAACGCTGCTGCAGTCGACCTACAACCGCTTTGCCCGATTTATCCATCCCGACAACATCATCGTGATGTCGAATCATCAGTATGCCTCGTACGTGCGTGAACAATTGCCGCAACTGCCCGAAGGCAACTTGCTGCTGGAGCCGATGCGGAGGAACACGGTGCCGAGCGTGACGTGGGCAGCGATGGAAATTTCGCGTCGCAACCTCGACGGCTGCATGGTGGTGACGCCGGTGGACCAAGTGATTGTGACGCAGGACGTATTTGAAGAAGACATCTTGTTGGGACTCGACTACGTGCTGCACAACGACCGTCTGCTGGCGTTGGGTATCGTGCCGACGCATCCCGAAACGTCGTATGGGTATATCCAAATGGCGGACGAGACGGGTAGCGACATTTTCACGGTGCAGACGTTTACGGAGAAGCCGTCGTTGGAGTTTGCCCGAATGTTTGTCGAAAGCAAGGAATTTCTGTGGAACACCGGTCTGTTCATTTGGCGTGCCATGACGTTCATCAACTCCCTGCATCTGCACTCCGACTTCTTCGTCGAAGTGATGGAGCGGGTGGAGACGCAGAGTCTGCACGGCGGGAACGTGGACGGATTGTTGGAGGATGCTTTTGCCAAATGTCCCAACGTGTCGTTGGAGCAAGGCGTGTTGGAGAAACTGGAAAACGTGGACGTGATGCTGTGCCACTTCCGTTGGCACGACATCGGTACGTGGCATTCGCTCTACGATGCGATGCCGAAGGCGGGTACAGACTCGAACGTGCGGATGGGCGAACGCATCATGCTGTACGACTGCGAGGACTGCATCGTGCGGTTGCCCGAAGGACACGTTGCCGTGGTGCAGGGACTGAAGGACTACGTGGTGGTGGAGGAAGGGAACGTGCTGGTGATTTGCCGCAAAGACGACCAAGGAGCAATCCGCAAGTTCGTGAACGACGTGCAAATCAACATGGGCGACGATTTTGTATAGACAGATATAGGCTGCAACGTGCGTGGCAGCACGGACGATGAAAAACAGAAAAGCGAGGCTGGGTAAAGCCTCGCTTTTCTGTGTAATTCAGAGCAATGCTTGGATTTCGGCATCGAGGTCGCTGATGCTGTCGTTACGCTTGACGAGGGCGTTGTCGCGGTCGATGAGGAAAAAGGTGGGAATGTCGCGCACGGCATACATTTCTGCCACTTTACCATTGGTGTCGCGCAAGCAAAGCCATGGTAGGTTTTCGGCTGCGTATTTCCAGAAATGTTCGTCGGCATCGACGGAGATTTGCACGATTTCAAAACCTTGCGCATGGTACTGCTCGTAGAGGGTGCGGAGCGAACGGATGCGCGTTGCCGACTGCTTGTGGGCATAACTGGTGAAATCGAGCAGAACGACCTTGCCTTTGAGTTCGCTGATGCTGTGGGTGCGACCGCTGATGTCGGGCAGTGAAAAATCGAGAATGCTGATGACGGAAATCTTGGACTCGTCGATGTGGAGTTCCTTTCGCTCCTTCGGTGCGGTCTGCTTCATTCCCTCGATGGCGACTTGGCTGATGAGTTGCGTTCGGCGCGAATCGGGGTAGGCGGCATCCCACGCCGTGGCGACGGTGGCATAGCACTTGGCATCGGTGCGGTCGGCGTTGGCGTTGAAGAGTGTGTGGGTGCCGTCGGTGTCGGTAATGGTCTGGCAGACGGCGTAGTAGGCAGATGTGGACTGCGGCCGGTCGAAGATGTACTCCGCCTTCATCAGTTCCTTATATTCCGCCTCGAGATTGGCAATGCTGTCGACGATGTCGCCCGGGAAGAGGTCCCAGTTGCCGGCGAGGTCGACGATGTGGCGTTGCAGACGGCGCCATTGGAGGTCGATGTCGCGGATGCGGCGTGCGTCGTCCGAGCCGTCGACGTGGTACATGCTGTCAATGTGGGTGAGGTCGGCACGGAAGGTGAGTGTCTCGGTGGAATCAATGGCGAAGTTCATGCGGTGCTGATTGATGCGCAGCGAGTAGAAATCGGGTGCAGAGGGTGCGTCGGCAGAAAAATCGAACGTGCCGTCGGCTTTGAGGCGTATGGAATCGAGGACGACGAGTCCGCTGTCGGCAGTGATGGCATCGAGATAGAGCATGGAGTCTGCCGCGTTGGCGATGGTGCCTTTCACGCGGAATTGCGGTCCTTTCTGACAGGATGCCAACGTGAGCATAAGGATGCCCGTCAGCCATAAAATCCGTTTTGTCATAGTGGTATTGCCTTTTTGTTTGGATTGCAAAATTACGCTTTTTCCGTGAAAAGACGAAGGAGGAGATGAAAAAAGCGGGTTCAGTTTTGTATTGACATCAACTTTTCGTAACTTTGCAGCCGATTGCAAGAAAATCTATCTATAATATTATATATAATAAAGTAACGATGAATATTTCATTTCAAAAGATTGACGAAAACAACGGTACGATTACGGCGGTAGTGGAACCGGCAGACTATGAGGCAAATGTGGCGAAAGCCATCAAGGAAGTGAGCAAGACGATGACGATGCCCGGATTCCGTCCGGGTAAGGTGCCGGCTTCGCTGATGAAGAAGAAGTATGGAAAGTCGATTTTGGCAGAAGAAGTGAACAAACTTCTGCAAAAGAGTCTTTACGATTATATCCGCGACAACAAGGTGCAAATGCTCGGCGAACCCCTGCCGATGGCAGCCAATGACGAAGTGGAACTGGTAGACGGTGGCACGTTCACCTTCTCGTTCGACCTTGCGCTGGCTCCCGAGTTTACGGTAGAATTGTCGAAGGACGACAAGGTGGACTACTACACGGTGGAGGTGAGCGACGACATGGTGAACAACCAAGTGCAGATGTATCGCCAACGTGGCGGCAATTACGACAAGGTAGAGTCGTATGAAGAAAACGACATGGTGAAGGGTTCGATTAGCGAACTGGACGAGGCTGGCAACAGCGTAGACGGAGGCGTAACGGCTGACGGCGTGGTGATGCTGCCGAAATACTTCAAGGACGATGCGCAGAAGGCACTCTTCAATGGTGCAAAACCGGGCGACATCATCCGCTTCAACCCTTCGACGGCATACAACGGCAGCGAGGCTGAAATTGCCAGTCTGCTGAAGGTAGAGAAGGAAAAGGCTGGCGAATATAAGGGCGACTTCAATTTCCAGATTGCAGAAATCACGCGCTATGTGCCCGGCCCGCTCAATCAGGAATTGTTTGACAACGTATTCCCTGCAGGCACCGTGACGACTGCCGAAGAGTTTGCGGCTAAAATCAAGGAGCAGATTGCAGAACAATTCCGCAAGGATGCCGATTACAAGTTCCTGCTCGACGTGCGCAAGTACGTGACGGAAAAGGTGGGCAAACTCTCGTTCCCCGACGAGAAACTGAAACGCATGATGCTTGTCAACGCCAAGAACGACGAAAAGAAAGTGGAAGAAAACTACGACAAGAGCATCGAAGAACTGACGTGGCACCTGATTAAGGAGCAACTCGTAGAGAAGACCGGCGTGAAGGTCGAAGACAACGATGTGGTCGAAATGGCGAAAGAAGTGACTCGGATGCAGTTTGCGCAGTATGGTATGCTGAACATCCCCGACGAGTACATTGACAACTCGGTGAAAGAAATGCTGAAAAAGCGCGAAACTGTGGATAACCTCATCGACCGCGCTATCGAACTCAAACTCGGTGCGGCACTGAAAGAAATGGTTACTCTGGAAAATAAAACCGTCAGTGCAGAGGATTTCAACAGCATGTTCTGATAAAAAATGCAAAAAAATAAGAAAAAAGTCGTGGGATTGTATAAATCTCACGACTTTTTTTTATCTTTGCATAATGATGTGCCGCAAATTGTGATAAGGTAAAAGAAAAAAGGCGGCAGACAGATTAAAGGTAAAAGAAATATGATGACAGATTTTAGAAAGTATGCAACCGGGCATTTGGGCGTAAACAGTCAAGTGCTCGACGATGTGATTAAATCCCAAGCAGGTTACCTCAATCCCTATATTCTGGAGGAACGCCAGTTGAACGTGACCCAACTCGACGTGTTTTCACGACTGATGATGGACCGCATCATTTTTCTCGGTACGGAAGTGAACGACTATACCGCCAACGTGCTGCAGGCGCAGATGCTCTATCTCGACTCCATCGATAGCGCGAAGGACATCAGCATCTACATCAATTCGCCCGGTGGTAGCGTCAGTGCCGGATTGGGCATTTACGACACGATGCAGTTCATCAACAGCGACGTGCAAACGATTTGCACCGGTATGGCTGCGTCGATGGCTGCCGTGCTGCTGGTGGCAGGTACGAAAGGCAAGCGCTCGGCGCTGCCCCACAGCCGTGTCATGATACATCAGCCGATGGGTGGTGCGCAGGGACAGGCGAGCGACATTGAGATTACGGCTCGCGAAATCCAGAAACTCAAGAAAGAACTCTATCAGATTATTGCCGACCACTCGGGACAACCCTTCGACAAGGTGTGGGCAGACAGCGACCGCGACTACTGGATGACGTCCGACGAAGCGAAGGAGTATGGGATGATTGACGAAGTGCTGAAACGTAAGAAGTAAGAAAGAATAGAATGGCGACAAAGGTAAAGGGAAGAGAATGTGCGTTTTGCGGACGTTCGGAAAAGGATGTAGACATACTCATTAGCGGTCTGCACGGATGTATCTGTAACGACTGCGCAGAACAGGCGCACGAGATTGTGCGCGAAAGCAGACGTGCGACGCAAAAAGTCTCATTCGATGTGGAGAAACTGCCCAAACCTACCGAAATCAAAGCCTACCTCGACCAGTACGTCATCGGACAGGACGATGCCAAGAAGGCGCTGTCCGTCGCGGTTTACAACCACTACAAGCGATTGCGCGACGTCGGGGGCAGCAATGAGGTAGAACTCGAAAAGTCCAACATCATCATGGTGGGCAGCACAGGTACGGGTAAGACGCTGTTGGCAAAGACCATAGCCAAGATGCTGGTGGTGCCTTTCACCATCGTCGATGCCACCGTGCTCACCGAAGCCGGCTACGTCGGCGAAGACGTCGAAAGCCTGCTGTCGCGACTGCTCCAAGAATGTGACTACGACCCCAAGCGTGCCGAACAGGGCATCGTCTTTATCGACGAAATCGACAAGATTGCACGCAAGAGCGACAATCCCAGCATCACGCGTGACGTCAGCGGTGAAGGCGTGCAGCAAGGTCTGCTCAAGTTGCTCGAAGGCAGCGTGGTGAACGTCCCTCCCTACGGCGGACGCAAGCACCCCGAGCAGAAGTTCATTCCTGTCGACACGAAGAACATCCTCTTTATCTGCGGCGGAGCCTTCGACGGCATCGAGAAACGCATTGCCCAACGACTGAATACCCACGTCGTCGGATTTGATGCCGTGCAGAATGTGCAGAAAATCGACAAGTCCAACCTGATGCAATACATTGCGCCGATGGATTTGAAATCCTTTGGACTGATACCCGAAATCATCGGTCGTATGCCCATTCTCACTCATCTCGAACCGCTCGACCGGCAAGCACTCCGTTCCATTCTTACCGAACCGAAAAACGCGATAGTCAAGCAGTATATCCACCTTTTTGAACTGGATGGCGTGGAACTCACTTTTGACCCCGAAGTCCTCGACTTCATCGTCGACAAAGCCATCGAGTACAAACTCGGCGCACGTGGTCTGCGTTCCATCGTCGAAGCCATTATGATGGACCCCATGTTTGAAATCCCAGCCAAATCCGTCAAGAAATTTGCCGTCACGCTCGATTTTGCCCGACAGCAAATCGAAAAAGCCAATATGGACGTACTGCGAGAGCGCGAAGCCTGAATCAACTACACGCAAACAGAAGCCCCGCTATGAAGCAACGGAAAACCTTACAGGAGCATCTGAAGTACTACTTCGGATTCGACACCTTCAAAGGAGAACAGGAAGACATCATCAACAACCTGCTCCAAGGCAACGACACCTTCGTCCTTATCCCTACCGGAGGTGGAAAGTCCCTGTGCTACCAACTGCCCGCCCTCATCATGCCCGGCACTGCCATTGTCATTTCACCGCTTATCGCGCTGATGAAAAACCAAGTCGACGCCATCAAGAGTTATAGTGCCGAAGACAACATCGCCCACTTCCTCAATTCCTCCCTCAATCGGGCAAGCATCGAGCAAGTGAAGCAAGACGTCGCATCTGGCAAGACCAAACTCCTCTACGTCGCACCCGAATCGCTCACCAAGGAAGAAAATGTCGAATTCCTCAAGACCATCCACATTTCCTTCTACGCCATCGACGAGGCACACTGCATCTCCGAATGGGGACACGATTTCCGACCCGAATATCGTCGCATCCGCCCCATCATCAACCAAATAGGCAATGCGCCCGTCATCGCCCTCACGGCGACCGCCACCGACAAGGTGCGCACCGACATCAAGAAGAACCTCGGCATCGTCAATGCCCGCGATTTCAAATCCTCCTTCAACCGCCCCAACCTCTACTACGAAGTACGCCCGAAGACCAAGGACGTGGCGAAGGACATCATCCGCTACATCAAGCAGAACCCCGGCAAGAGCGGCATCGTCTATTGTCTCAGCCGTAAGAATGTCGAAGAACTTGCCGGCATTCTCCGTGCCAACGACATCCGTGCTGCAGCCTACCACGCCGGACTCGACCCGCACCTTCGTTCCCAAACCCAAGACGATTTCCTGATGGAGCGCATCGACGTCATCGTGGCCACCATCGCCTTCGGAATGGGCATCGACAAACCCGACGTGCGCTTCGTCATCCACCACGACATACCCAAGAGCCTCGAAGGCTACTACCAAGAGACGGGTAGGGCAGGGCGCGATGGTGGCGAAGGCCGATGCATCGCCTTCTTCACCCGCAAGGACTTGCAGAAACTGGAAAAATTCATGGAAGGAAAACCCGTTGCCGAGCAGGACATCGGCCGACAACTCCTCCAAGAAACCGCCAACTACTGCGAATCCTCCGTCTGCCGCCGCAAACTGCTGCTCCATTATTTCGGCGAAGACTACGAACCCGACCATTGCGACAACTGCGACAACTGTCTGCATCCCAAGAAGAAAACCGATGCTGCAGCACAACTCCAACTGCTGCTGCAAACCATTCTGGCAGTGAAGGAAAACTTCAAGTCGCCCTACATCATCGACCTCCTCCGAGGCAACACCACCGAGACCATCCTTGCCCACAAGCACGAGCAACTGCCTGAATTTGGCGAAGGTTCCGACATCGAACCCACCATGTGGAACGCCATCGTCAACCAAGCCATGCTCTCCAACTATCTCCGCAAGGACGTCGAAAACTACGGACTGCTGAAACTCACCAAGGAGGGAAAGAAATACGTGAAGAACCCCACGCCCTTCTTCGTAGCCGAAGACAACGATTTCGACGACGACCCCACGCCGCAACACACCTCCGGAGGTGCCGACACGCAACTCCACCAGATGCTGCTCCGTTTGCGCAAGTCGCTGTCGCAGAAACTCAACCTCCCGCCCTACGTCATCTTCCTCGACAACTCCATCGACGCCATGTCGACCCTCTATCCCATCACCCTCGAGGAACTCCAGAACATCCCCGGCGTCGGAGCAGGCAAGGCACGCCGCTATGGTGAGCAGTTCTGCGACCTCATCCGGAAATACTGCGAAGAGAACGAGATAGAGCGACCCACAGACATCCGTGTCCGCACCGTCGCCAACAAGTCCAAACTCAAAGTCAGCATCATCCAGAGCGTCGACCGCCAAGTCGCCCTCGACGACATCGCCCTCATGCGCGGCATCGATTTCTCCGAACTCCTCGACGAACTCGAAGCCATCGTCTACAGCGGCACCAAACTCAACATCGACTACTTCATCGACGAAGAAATCGATGAAGACCGCGTCGACGACATCTACGACTACTTCTCACAGAGCGAAACCGACGACCTCGACACCGCCCTCGACAATCTCGATGCCGACTACACCGAGGAAGAAGTCCGCCTCGTCCGCATCAAGTTCATGTCCGAAGTCGCCAACTGACGCCGCCATTGCGCTGGGCATCATTCCGGTCAGTTGTGGCAGCATTTTATAGTTGCGAATGTCACATTTTGTCACCCGTTTTGGTTCAGGTGATACTTTAGGCTTTTTTCGCGACCTTCGAGATGTCGACAAATTATAATTTTGTGCTCGAATGGCGAAAGATGCACATCTTTATGAAAATGCACGTACGCGCGAAGGATATGGAAACGGATGGATGAAGTTATGCCGTAGGGAGTTTTTTTCTGATTTGCTCTATAGGATGCATTTGGTGTATTTTTGTTAAAAATCGTCACAATTTGACATTCACGGGGCAAAGTTTTT
>JAFLUS010000051.1 GCA_022508685.1 Prevotellaceae bacterium
GTAACAACCAAAACGAAAAAAGGATTGCAAGCACACAGAACTGTTTTTGGTGGCTCATTTATAAGATACAAGGAAAGCAAGAACTTATAAAAAGAAGGCTGATATATTAACTATATGGAGAAAACTGTGATAATCTTAAAAAATGTCCGATTTGCCATTTCGTATGCAAATCGGACATTTTCATCTATATCATCAACAACGGCGACTTAATACTCGCCCCATGCCTTGATAGGGATGTCGTCGGGCGAGAGTGTGCAGAAGGCATTGATGAATGCCGATGCCAAGCGGGAGTTGGTGATGAGGGGAATGTTGAGGTCGATGGCTGCACGACGGATTTTGTAACCATTGGAAAGTTCGTGGGTGGAGAGGTTCTTGGGAATGTTCACCACCATGTCGATTTTGTGCTGATGCAGGAGGTCGAGTGCCTGCGGTTGACAACCTTCGTCGGAGGGCCAATGTACGAGCGTGTTGGGAACGCCGTTCTCGTTGAGGTAGCGCGACGTGCCGTCGGTGGCATAGATTTCGTAACCATTGGCAACGAGTTTGGCTGCCGCATCGAGCATTCCGGCTTTCTGTTTGGCAGAGCCTGTGGAGAGCAGGACGGTCTTTTTCGGGATGCGGTGTCCGACGGAGAGCATGGCGCAGAGGAGGGCAGAGTCGGTGTCGTCGCCGATGCAGCCCACTTCGCCCGTACTCGACATGTCGACGCCGAGAACGGGGTCGGCTTTCTGCAGACGATTGAAGGAGAATTGGCTGGCTTTGATGCCGACGTAGTCGAGGTCGAAGAGGTTCTTCGACGGACGTTCGACGGGACGACCGAGCATGATGCGCGTGGCAATCTCGATGAGGTTGATTTTGAGTACCTTGCTGACGAAGGGGAATGAACGTGAAGCACGCAGGTTGCATTCGATGACGCGCAGGTGGTTCTGCTCGGCAAGGAACTGGATGTTGAAAGGTCCGCTGATGTGGAGTTCCTTGGCGATGAGGCGCGACACTTTCTTGATTTTGCGCACCGTCTCGACGTAGAGTTTCTGCGGCGGGAACTGGATGGTGGCGTCACCGGAGTGGACGCCCGCAAATTCGATGTGCTCGCTAATGGCGTAGGCGATGATTTCTCCGTCTTTTGCCACGGCGTCCATTTCGACTTCCTTATTGTTTTCGTGGAATTTGGAAACGACGACGGGATGCTTCTTCGATACGTTGGCTGCGAGTTGGAGGAAGCGTTCGAGTTCTTCGGCATTGGAGCAGACGTTCATGGCTGCACCGCTCAACACATAGGACGGACGGACGAGAACGGGGAAGCCAACCTTTGCGATGAACTGCTGAATGTCGTCCATGCTGGTGAGGGCTGCCCATGCCGGTTGGTCGACACCGATGCGGTCGAGCATGGCTGAGAACTTGTCGCGGTCTTCAGCATTGTCGATGCTGCGTGCCGACGTGCCGAGGATGGGCACGTTCTCGGCATCGAGGCGCATGGCGAGGTTGTTGGGAATCTGTCCGCCGGTGGAGACAATCACACCATAGGGCTGCTCTATTTCGTAGATATCCATGACGCGCTCGAAGGTGAGTTCGTCGAAATAGAGGCGGTCGCACATGTCGTAGTCGGTGCTGACGGTCTCGGGGTTGTAGTTAATCATGACGGAGCGGAAGCCTTCCTGACGAATGGTGTTGAGGGCTTGCACGCCACACCAGTCGAATTCGACGGAAGAACCGATGCGGTAGGCTCCCGAACCGAGTACGATGACGGAGGAAACGGGCTGTGTGCCGTCGGCTGCCGTGTCGGACTGCGGATGGATGTCGTGGGCACAGGCGCTGTAGGTGAGGTACAAATAGTTGGTCTGTGCAGGGTATTCGGCAGCAAGGGTGTCGATTTGCTTCACATAAGGAAGGACGCCCATTTGCTTGCGGTGGCGTCGCACCTGACTGATGGCGAGTTCGGAATCGATTTGCGCTTCGAGTCCGATGGCGCGTGCGATTTGGAAGTCGGTGAAACCTTGAATCTTGGCACGGCGCATGAGCGGCTCGGAAACGGCGTCGAGCGATGCACACTCTTGGAGTTCGGCATAGGTGTTGCGGATGTTCTGCAACTTCTGCAAGAACCATTTGTCGATGCGGGTGAGGGCATGGATTTCGTCGATGGTGTAGCCTTGGTGGAGCGCCTTTTCGATGATGAGCACGCGCTTGTCGGTCGGTGCTTTCAGTGCGTTGTCGATGTCGTCGATTTGCAATTCCTTGTTGCCGACGAACCCGTGCAGACCTTGACCAATCATGCGCAATCCCTTCTGGATGGTTTCTTCGAAGGTGCGACCGATGGCCATGACTTCGCCGACGGACTTCATGCTGCTGCCGAGTTCGCGGTCGACGCCGTGAAACTTGCCGAGGTCCCAACGTGGAATCTTGCAGACGACGTAGTCGAGTGCGGGTTCGAAGAATGCGCTGGTGGTCTTGGTGACGGAGTTGTTCAGTTCGAACAGACCATAGCCGAGACCGAGTTTGGCTGCAACGAAAGCGAGCGGATAGCCGGTGGCCTTCGATGCGAGGGCTGAACTGCGCGAAAGGCGAGCATTGACCTCGATGACGCGATAGTCTTCGCTTTGCGGGTCGAAGGCATATTGCACGTTACACTCGCCGACGATGCCGATGTGGCGGATGATGCGGATGGCAAGCGAGCGCAGTTTGTGGTATTCGCTGTTGGTGAGGGTTTGCGACGGCGCAATGACGATGCTTTCGCCGGTGTGGATGCCGAGCGGGTCGAAGTTCTCCATGTTGCACACGGTGATGCAGTTGTCGTAGCGGTCGCGCACCACTTCGTACTCGATTTCCTTCCAACCTTTCAGCGATTTCTCTACGAGCACCTGCGGAGAGAAGGAAAAGGCTTTTTCGGCAAGGTGGTTGAGTTCTTCTTCGTTGTCGCAGAAGCCGGAACCCAGTCCGCCGAGGGCGTAGGCGGCACGGAGGATGACGGGGTAGCCCAACTCCTTGGCTGCACGGCGTGCCGACTCGATGTCTTCGCAGGCTTCGCTGCGGATGGTCTTCACACCGATTTCGTCGAGGCGTTGCACAAAGAGTTCGCGGTCTTCGGTGTCAATGATGGCTTGCACGGGCGTTCCCAATACTTCGACGCCGTAGCGTTGCAGCACGCCTTGCTTGTAGAGGGCAACACCGCAGTTGAGGGCGGTCTGTCCGCCGAAGGCGAGAAGAATGCCTTGCGGACGTTCTTTCTCGATGACGCGCTCCACAAATTCGGGTGTGACGGGCAAGAAATAGATTTGGTCTGCTACGCCTTCCGATGTTTGCACGGTGGCGATGTTGGGGTTGATGAGGATGGTTTCGATGCCTTCCTCACGGAGTGCCTTGAGGGCTTGCGAACCGGAATAGTCGAACTCGCCGGCTTCGCCGATTTTGAGTGCGCCCGAGCCGAGGACGAGCACTTTCTTTATGTTTTTGTCAATCATAGGTCGTTGAATGTCAGTGGTTTCAAAAGTCATGCTTAAAGCAAGGCAACAAAGCGGTCGAACATGAATTCCGTGTCAGTAGGTCCGGAGCATGCTTCGGGGTGGAATTGCGACGAGAACCATGGGTTGGTCTTGTGGCGGATGCCTTCGTTGGAGCCGTCGTTCATGTTGACGAAGAGTTCTTCCCAACCTTCACCGAGGGTGGATGCGTCGACGGCGTAGCCGTGGTTCTGGCTCGTGATGTAGCAGCGGTCGGTGCCCACTTCGCGCACAGGCTGATTGTGGCTGCGGTGTCCGTATTTCAGTTTGTAAATGCTTGCACCTGCGGCCTTCGCCAACAACTGATTGCCCATGCAGATGCCGCAAATGGGTTTGGTGCTGCGAGCCATCTGCTTGCGGATGATGTTGACGGCATCTTCGCACATGTCGGGGTCGCCGGGACCATTGGCGAGGAAGAGGCCATCGAACTCCATGTCGGTGTAGTCGTAGTTCCACGGAACGCGGATGACTTCAACGCCACGCTGAATGAGGCAGCGGATGATGTTCTGCTTGACACCGCAGTCGACGAGGACGACTTTCTTGGGTGCACCTTCGTTGTAACGGATGATTTCCTTGCAGGAAACGCGGTCGACAAAATTGACACCGGCATATTGGGCGGTGGGGATGTTGTCGGGTTCGTCATCGAAGACGATGCGTCCCATCATCACGCCATGTTCGCGCAGTACCTTGGTCAGTTGGCGGGTGTCAATGCCGGTGATGCCGGGTACGTGTTCGCGCTTGAGCCATTCTGCCAGACTTTCACAGGCGTTCCAGTGGCAATATTCGGCGCTGTAGTCGCTGACGATGATGGCTGATGCATGGATGCGCTCGCTTTCCATGAAGGTGGCGAGTCCGTTGTCTTCGGTGGTGAAGGGTGGTACGCCGTAGTTGCCGACAAGCGGGTAGGTGAGTACCATCAATTGACCTGCATAAGAGGGGTCGGTGAGCGACTCGGGGTAGCCCACCATGGCGGTGTTGAACACCACTTCGCCTGCGACGGGGCAGTCGTAACCAAATGACTGTCCGTGGAAGCGTGTGCCGTCGTCGAGGATGAGTGTTACGTTTCGCATGGGGATGTATTGTCTGCTATGGAGTTAGTCGTATATATATTATAAATAGTATGTCGTTTATTCTTCTTCCTCAAAGTGAAGATAGGGAGAGAGTTCGTTGACGTTGCCTTCGTACCAGTCAATATAGGCTTGGTTGACGAGGCGTACACCGCCCGGAGTCGGGTAGTCGCCAGAGAAGTACCAATCGCCGGGATGATTGGGGCAAGCCTTGTGCAGGCCGTCGAGGCTTTGGAACACGATTTCGATGTCGCTCTCGATTTCGGGTGAGCGGAACATCCGTACCATTTGGGCTGCGATTTGCTCCTGTGTGAAGGGTTCGTAGATGCGCTTCACGCAGTTGCGCATTTCGCGTTTGTACTTGACGGCAGCGTCGAGGTCAGTAGCGAACAGGGTATCGTAGCGGTCTACCTGCTCTTTACATTCCTTGTACACTTCCTTGAGCAGCGATTCTTTGCCCGCTTCGCGCAGCAGTTCGATAGCGGCACGGAAGGCAATGAATTCCGACATTTTCGACATGTCGATGCCGTAGTAGTCGGGGTAGCGCACTTGTGGCGAACTGCTGACGATGACGATTTTCTTCGGATGCAGCCGGTCGAGGATGCGGATGATGCTTTCACGGAGTGTCGTACCGCGCACGATAGAGTCGTCGATAATGACGAGGTTGTCAACGTGCGGACGCAGTGAACCATAGGTGATGTCGTAGACGTGTGCGGCAAGGTCGTTGCGTGAATGGCTTTCTGTGATGAATGTGCGGAGTTTGATGTCTTTCCACGCGATTTTCTCGCTGCGGATGCGGCACGAGAGAATTTTCGTGAGTTCTTCGTGAGTCGGCGTATGGTCGAGTTGCTCGATGGCTTTCACTTTCAGTTCGTTCACGTATTCCTTGAACGCATCGAGCATACCATAGAACGCCACTTCGGCTGTGTTGGGGATAAAAGAGAAGACCGTATGGTCAATATCCTTGTTGACGGAGGCAAGGATGGGGGATAGCAGTTGTCGTCCGAGAGCCTTGCGCTCTTGGTAGATGGCTTGGTCGGAACCGCGGCTGAAATAGATGCGTTCGAACGAACATGCCTTGTTGTCGGCTGCGGGCAGAATTTGGGCAAAGCGCACATCGCCTCGTTTGGAGGAGATGACGGCCTGTCCCGGTTGCAATTCGCTTACTTGGTCGAACTCCAATCCGAAGGCGGTCTGGATGACGGGACGCTCGCTGGCTACTACCAATATTTCGTCGTCGTAATAATAGAAAGCGGGTCGGATGCCCCATGGGTCGCGCATGGCGAAGGTTTCGCCCGAACCGGTTTGTCCGCAGACAACGTAGCCGCCGTCCCACATGGGTGCGCTCGTGCCTAACACGTTCTCCATTTGGATATGCTCCTCAATGTAGTGCGTGATGTCGGTACCGGTGAGTTGCATCTGCTGCGCTTCGATGAACAGGCGTTCGCTTTCGCGGTCGAGGCGGTGTCCGATTTGCTCGAGCATGATGTAGGTGTCGCTGTAGATGCGTGGGTGCTGTCCCTTGCTGGTGATGTCGGCAAACACCTCGTTGACGTTCGTCATGTTGAAGTTTCCGCAGATGCAGAGGTTCTTTGCCCGCCAGTTGTTGCGGCGCAAGAAGGGATGGACGAACGAAATGCCGCTTCTGCCAGTGGTGGAGTAGCGCAGGTGCCCCATGTAGAGTTCACCGGCGAAGGGGACGTTTTTCTTGACGTATGCCACGTCGTTCAGTTGTTGCGTCGTGTAGTACTGCCTGTAGACATTGTGTATCTTGGCAAAAATTTCGGTGATTGCGCTTGAACCCAATGCCCGTTCGCGGAACATGTATTCTTCTCCGGCGTCGGCTTCGAGTTTTACGCAACTGATGCCGGTGCCTTCCTGTCCGCGGTTGTGCTGTTTCTCCATCATCAGATAGAGTTTGTTGAGTCCGTACTGCCAAGTGCCATATTTTTGCTTGTAGTACTCCAAGGGCTTACGCAAGCGGATGATAGCGATGCCACATTCGTGCTTTAGCGGTTCCATAATGTCTTAATTCCTAATAATAATCCTTTTATCTTTTTTACCTGAGAATTGTCTTGTATGTGTTGTTATTCCACCGTTACGGATTTTGCCAAGTTGCGAGGTTGGTCCACGTCCTTGCCTTTACATACGGCGATGTGGTAGGCGAGGAGTTGGAGCGGAATGGTGGAGAGCAGCGGTTCCAGACATTCAATCGTATGGGGCAGTTCCACGTATTCGTCGGCAAGTGCCTTGACTTTTTCGTCACCTTCGCTGACGATGGCGATGACGCGTCCCTTGCGTGCCTTGATTTCCTGAATGTTGCTCATCAGTTTGTCGTACAGCGGATTTTGCGTAGCAACGATAACGACGGGCATTTCTTCGTCAATCAGTGCGATAGGACCGTGCTTCATTTCGGCAGCGGGGTAGCCTTCGGCGTGAATGTAGGAGATTTCCTTCAGTTTCAATGCACCTTCGAGGGCGACAGGGTAGTTGTATCCGCGACCGAGGTAGAGGAAGTTGTGGGCATAGGTGAACACGCGTGAAATATCGCGCACGCGGTCGTTCTGCTCCAGCACCTTCTTCATTTTCTCCGGGATGTCGTTGAGTTCCTTGACCAATGCTACATAGTCGTCGTTCTTGATGGTGCCACGTGCTTTACCGAGCGCCAATGCCAACATGGTGAGGACGGTAACTTGTCCTGTAAATGCCTTGGTAGAAGCCACACCGATTTCAGGACCGACGTGGATGTAGCATCCAGTGTGGGTGGCACGTGGAATGGACGAACCGATGGCGTTGCAGATGCCGAAGATGAAGGCACCACGCTGTTTTGCCAATTCAATGGCAGCGAGTGTGTCGGCCGTCTCGCCCGATTGCGAAATGGCGATGACCACGTCGCTGGAATCAATGACGGGGTTGCTGTAGCGGAACTCAGATGCGTATTCCACTTCGACGGGGATTTGACAAATGTTTTCAAGCAACTGCTTGCCGATGAGACTGGCGTGCCAACTGGTGCCGCACGCAACGATGATGATGCGGCGTGCGTTGATGAGTTCCTTGCGGTAGTCGATGACGGCAGAGAGGACGACGTTGTTGGCGTCGACATTGATGCGGCCACGCATACAGTCTTGCAGGCAGTCGGGCTGCTCAAAAATTTCCTTCAACATGAAGTGCGGATAACCGCCTTTTTCAATCTGTCCGAGGTTGAGGTCGACGGTCTGAATTTCGTGGTCGATTTTCTCGTTGTTGAAGTTTACGAATTCTGCTTCGGGCTCTCCACGGTGGATGATGGCAATGTCGTTGTCGTCGAGGTAGACCACCTTGTCCGTGTATTCAATCAGTGGAGATGCGTCGGAACCGATGAAGAATTCATCTTCGCCAACACCGACAACGAGCGGGCTGCTCTTTCGGGCTGCAATGATTTTGTTCGGGTCGTTCTTGTCGAGAATAGCGATGGCGTAGGCGCCGATGACCTGACGCAAAGCCATGCGGACGGCGGTGAGCAGGTCGACGTTGCGCTTTTGCTGGATGTAATCAATGAGTTGCACCAGCACTTCGGTGTCGGTGCTGCTTTGGAAGGTGACGCCATTGCGTTGCAGACCCTCCTTCAGTACGGCATAGTTTTCGATGATGCCGTTATGGATGATTGCCAGATTGCCAGAAGCGGAAATATGGGGATGCGCATTGGTGGAGTTGGGTTCTCCGTGCGTTGCCCAACGTGTGTGGGCGATGCCTGCGCAGCCCGACGTGTCTTTGTCTTGCGCATAGGCTTCGAGGTCGGAAACCTTGCCTTTCGTCTTATATACTCTCAATTCTTTTTGGTCGGTGATGAGTGCCACTCCGGCACTGTCATAACCGCGATATTCAAGGCGCTTGAGTCCCTTTATCAGTACGGGGTATGCGTCGCGTTTTCCGAGATAGCCAACAATTCCACACATAAGGCTTTTCTTTGTTTTTGTGATGTTTAATGTAATATGAGTAAAAGAAAATGCCAAATATCAACGTGCCGTGCGGCAAAGCCTTTGATATTTGACATTTTTCATAAATGATATTCGTTGTGATTATTGAATGATTCCGAGTTCTTTGAAACTGTCGTAGAGTGCCGAAACGCACGTGTCAACCTGCTCTTTCGTGTGGGTTGCCATCAACGCCACTCTGACAAGCGTGTCTTGTGGCGCACATGCCGGCGGAATTACCGGATTGATGAAGATGCCGCGGTCGAACGCAAGTTTGGTCACAAGGAACGTCTTTTCCGTATCGCGCACGTAAAGCGGAATGATGGGGCTTTCCGTGTCGCCGATTTCGAATCCTGCTTGCTTGAACTGCTCCAACGCGTAGTTGGTAATCTTCCACAGGTTTTCCTGTCGTTCGGGCTCAGCCTTCAGAATGTGGAGTGCCTCGAGTGCTGCGGCAGTGGCAGCAGGCGTGTTCGATGCAGAGAAAATATATGTACGTGAGTTATGGCGCAGCCAGTTGATAATGTCCTTGTCGGCAGCCACGAATCCACCGATGCTGGCGAGTGATTTCGAGAACGTACCCATGATGAGGTCAACGTCGGCAGTCACTCCGAAGTGGTCGCACGTGCCACGTCCGTTGCGTCCGAACACACCGAGTCCGTGTGCCTCGTCCACCATAATGTTGGCGTTGTACTTTTTCTTCAGTTCTACGATTTCGGGCAGTTTGGCAAGGTCGCCCTCCATGGAGAAGAGTCCGTCGGTTACAATCAATTTAATGGCATCGGGACGGCAACGCTTCAGTTCGCGTTCGAGGTCCTCCATGTCATTGTGTTTGTAGTGGAAGAAAGTGCTGACCGACAATCGTCGTCCGTCGACAATGGAAGCGTGGTCGCGGTCGTCACCGAGAATGTAGTCGTTGCGACCCGTGAGGCACGATACTACGCCCGAATTGACAGTGAATCCTGTGGAGTAGACCAATGCTTCGTCCTTGCCGACGAATTCTGCCAGTTCATGCTCTAATTGTACGTGGATGTCAAGTGTTCCGTTGAGGAAGCGTGAACCTGCACAACCTGTACCGTATTTTTTCGTGGCGTTGAGAGCGGCTTCGATGATTCGCTTGTCATACGTGAGACCCATGTATGAATTCGAACCGAACATCAGCACCCGTTTTCCGCTCATCGTCACTTCCGTGTCCTGATGGCTGTCGATTTCCCGAAAGTAAGGATAGATGCCGAGGTTCATAAACCGTTGCGGTTCTCTATACTTACTCAGTTTTTCCTTTAACAAATTCATAATTCTACCGTAGTGCAAACATCTGCCCCAAAGGGGCTTGGCGACGTTTGCGCTATTTTAGTTTTGTGATATTCATTTTTGCATTTGTTGCCAAATGGTTTGCAAAGGTAAGAAAAAAAACGCATTGACTGTGG
>JAFLUS010000052.1 GCA_022508685.1 Prevotellaceae bacterium
GCTTTGCGCGTGACGTCGGGACGCATGCTGACGGAGAGTGGCTGCCCGTCGGGATGAATGCTGACGACGCGGCTGAAGCCTACGGCAAGCAAGGCGGGTGCATCGTCCACACTGCCTGCCAACAGCACGACGGGTACGGCGAAACGACGGGCGCGGCGAAGGATGCCCATTGCGACCTTACCCATGAGCGTCTGACGGTCGGCACGTCCTTCGCCCGTCACGACCATGTCGGCATCTGCCAACAGGCGGTCGAAGCGGGCATGGTCGAGCAGATAGTCGATGCCCGAACATACTTGGGCGTCATAGTATTGCATGAGGGCATAACCCATGCCGCCGGCGGCTCCCGCGCCTGCACGTTCTGAGCAGTCGCGACCGCAACGCCGTGCCGACTCGCGGGCGAAGGCTTCGTCGCGTGCTGCCAGCCATTCCACATCGGCGGGCGTGGCTCCCTTCTGCGGTGCAAACACGCGGGCGGCGCCATGCTGTCCGCAGAGCGGGTTCTGCACATCGGTGGCGAGCATGAGCGACACGCCGCTGAAGTCGGTCGTCGCCATGGCTTCCAACAGCCCTTGTCCGGCATCGCTCGTGGCACTGCCGCCAAGTCCGACGACGATGTGGCGGGCACCGCGACGGCGGGCATCGACGAGCAACTGCCCTGTGCCATAACTCGTTGCCGTGCGCGGACGGCGTTCGGATGCAGTGAGCAGCGTGAGTCCGCTCGCCTGTGCCGATTCGACAATGGCGGTGTCGCCTTGCAGCAGATAGGATGCACGGACGGGACGACGCAGAGGGTCGAGCACTTCGACGTGGATGCGCTGCATGGGCGTAGCCGATGCTGCTGCTTCGAAGGCTTCGAGCCACCCTTCTCCGCCGTCGCTCACGGGTTGGCAGACGGCACGTTGCGTCGCCCCTACCCCGCCGGCGGCAGCGGCACAGGCTTGCGCCGACGTGAGACAACCTTTGAACGAATCGAGGGCAAAGAGGATGTTCATGACTCGTCGTCCTGCGGGTCGGCAAGATAGTGGATGACGCAGGCGTTGCGGCGTGGCAGCACTTGCCGTGCCATGTGGCGCAACTCTTGCGACGTAATGGAAAGATAGCGGGGGAGGTCTGCCAACAGCAGGTGGGCATCGCCAAACATTTCAAAGTATGCCAACTGCTCGGCACGTTGCATATAGTCGGAAAGCAACAGGTGGGTGTTGGTTTCGTACTTGTTCTTCACTTTCTGCAGTTCTTCGTCGGGCACCAATGTCGTGCGCAGTGCGTCGAGATGCGTCCATATGGCTTGTTCCACCACCGAGGGACTGATGCCGTCGAGCGGCATGGCTTCGATGATGAGCAGACCATCGCCGATGCGTCCGCTGACGTAGGCGTCGATGCTGTCGCAGAGGTGTTGTTCTTGGACAAGGCTGCGATAAAGGCGGGAGGAACGGCCGTTAGCCAACACGTCGCTCAACATGTCGCAGGGCTGGAAGCGGTCGTCGCCACGCGAGGGGATGCGAAACGCCATGACCACGAGGTCGGAGGGCACTTGCCGGCGATAGGTGCGTCGGCGCAGTCCCTTTGCTCGCTGCCAACGATAGGAAGAAAGTTCGTCGCGCAGCATGACGGGCGAAGCCGGTTGCGCTGCCGCCTTTGCTCCGAAGGCGCGGAACTGCGTTCCCCAATACTGGTTGACCAACTCCTGTGCCCGCTCCCACGACACGTTGCCGACGAGGCAGAGAATGGCGTTCTCGGGACGATAGTAACGGCGGAAAAAGTCTTTGACCTGCGGCATCGTCGCCTGTGCAATGTGGCTGAGCCGCTTGCCTATGGTCGGCCATTCGTAGGGTTCATCCTTGTATGCCAGTCGGAAAAGCAGGTGCGACAAGTCGCCGTAAGGCTGATTGAGGCAAGTGAGTTTGAATTCCTCCATCACGACCTTGCGCTGCACGTCGAGGGAATGGGGCGTGAACGCCAGTCCCGCCATGCGGTCGCTCTCGAGCATCAACGCCGTTTCGAGATGCTGTGCCGGCAGCGTGATGTAGTAGTTCGTGATGTCCTCCGACGTGAAGGCGTTGTTGTCGCCACAGGCATCTTGCAGCACGATGTCGAAATTGGGAACGCGACGCGTGCCGCCAAACATGAGGTGTTCGAAGAGGTGGGCAAACCCCGTGCGTTCGGGATGCTCGTTGCGCGAACCCACCTGATAGAGAAGGTTGACGCAGACCATCTGCGTGGTGGTATCCTCGCTGTGCACGAGGCGCAGCCCGTTGGGAAGTGTGGTGCGATTGATGTGCATCGTTCAGTCAGTTCGTTTGCTGCGACCGCAGTATTCTTATGCAAAGTAACGGAAAAAATGCGAGAAACACAATAACAGTGCTGCATTTTCGTTATTACAAAAGTATAATTATGCGTACACGCGCAAGATATTACATATTATTATACCTCGCCCTCGTTCTTGCCGGATTGGCGGCAGCATCGGAGGGCACATCCCGTATTGTCCTGTTGCCGGCAGAAACGGAGGTGGCAGAAGCAGCAGCAGTTCCGGCAGACACCGTGCCCAAACGGCAAGTGCGAAAGACGGACTATCCACGCGATGAACGTCCGGAGAACTATGCCTTCGACCTGAAAGACCCCGAGAACCTGCAGACGGAAGCAGGCGATTACGACGACCGCAGCGGTTACTACAAAGTGGGTGCGAAATTGGGCGACAGTTACTTGAGCGCACCCTATCTGATGACGCCACAGGAGTATGTGGAATGGACGGAGCGGCAGCAGTTCGACCGCTATTTCAAAGAACGCAACGATTCGCTCTTCGCCCGCAAAGGCAAGGACAAGTTCGATTTTTCCAACATGAAGTTCGACCTCGGACCCGCAGAAAAGATTTTCGGGCCGGGTGGCGTGCAAATCAAGACGCAAGGGTCGGCACAACTGAAAATCGGCTATAACTACAAGTTTACGGACAATCCATCGCTATCGGAACGCAACCGCAAAACGACCAGTTTCGACTTCGACGAGACCATCAACCTGTCGATGAACGCCAAGATTGGCGACAAGATGGATTTCAACCTCAACTACAACACGGAGGCGGCGTTCGATTTCGACTCGAAGAACCTGAAACTGCAATACGAAGGCAAGGAGGACGAAATCGTCAAACTGATTGAAGCCGGAAACATCACCTTCCCGTCGAACAACTCGCTCGTGCAGGGTGCAAGCACGCTGTTCGGTATCCGCACCGACCTGCAGTTCGGTCGCCTCAACCTGCAGACGGTCATCAGTCAGAAAAAATCGAAATCGCAGTCCGTGTCGTCGAAAGGTGGTGCCCAACTCACCCCATTCGACATTCAGGCATACGACTACGACGAAAACCGCCACTTCTTCCTTGCGCAATACTTCCGCGACACCTACAATCGTGCGTGCGCCACGTTGCCCACCATTACCAGCGGTGTGACCATCAACCGCGTGGAAGTGTGGGTGACCAACACGTCGGGACAAACGGAAAACACGCGCAACATCGTCGGTTTTGTCGACTTGGCGGAGCAACGCAAAATCAGCAATCCGCAGTGGTCGCCGTCGGGAACCGAACAACCGCAAAACAACTCCAACAGCCTGTATTCCACCATTGTGAACACCTACAGCGAAGCACGCAACATCGACCAGACGAGCACGCTGTTAGACGGTTTCCTGACGGGTGGTGTGGATTATGAAAAGGTGGAAAACGCACGTCTGCTGACGGCATCGGAATATACACTCAACTCGCATTTGGGCTACATTTCGCTGAAATCGACCCTGCAGTCCAACCAAGTGCTGGCGATTGCCTACGAATACACGTATGGCGGACAAACCTTCCAAGTGGGAGAATTTGCAAGCGACATCAAGGACAGCGACAAGGCCTTGTTTGTGAAACTGCTGAAGAACACCAGCAACTCGCCACGCATGGGCAACTGGGACTTGATGATGAAGAACGTGTATGCGCTGAATGCGCAGTCCATTCAGAAGGAGCGTTTCAAACTCGACATCAAGTATCTGAGCGACACGACAGGCGTCAATCTGAGTTACCTTCCGGAAGAACATCTGAAGCAGACGACTCTGCTGAGAATGATGAACCTCGACCGTTTGGACGACAACATGAAGACGAACCCCAATGGTAAATTCGATTTCATCGAGGGCTACACCATCATTTCCCAAACGGGACGCATCATTTTCCCCGTCGTCGAGCCGTTCGGCGACTGGTTGCGCGAACAGATTGGCAACGACATCATTGCCGACCGCTATTGCTACGACGCATTGTACGACTCCACGAAGGTCGTTGCCAAACAGATTTCAGAAAAAAACAAATTCTCGTTCGTCGGCGAATACAAAGCCACGTCGGGCAGCGAGATTTCGCTCGGCGAAGGCTACATCCCGCCGGGTTCCGTCACGGTGACGGCAGGTGGCGTCGTCCTCACCGAAGGCAGCGACTACGAAGTGGACTATGCCGCCGGTGTGGTGCGCATCCTCAATCAAAGCATCATCGATGCCGGAACGAACGTCAACGTCAGTCTTGAAAGCAACGAGGGCTATTCGCAGATACGAAAGACGATGATGGGACTGAACTGGAGTTACGATTTCAGCAAGGACTTCCAGTTGGGCGGTACCTTCATGCGCCTCACCGAGAAGTCGCTGACATCGAAAGTCGGTATGGGCGAAGAACCGCTGAACAACATGATTTGGGGTCTCAACCTCAACTGGAAGAAGCAGTCGCAGTGGCTGACCAATCTCATCGACAAAATTCCGCTCATCGATGCGACGCAGCCGTCGTCCATCTCGCTGTCGGCAGAGGTGGCACAACTCATTGCCGGCAATGCAAAGGGTGTGCAGGGCAATGCTTCGTACTTGGACGACTTTGAACAGACAAAGACCGGCGTCGACGTCAGCCAACCGCAATCGTGGATGCTGGCTTCCACACCTGCCAACCTGCAATACGGAACGCTGTCGAACGACGTGCGATACGGATACAACCGTGCCTTGCTGGCGTGGTACAACATCGACCCGCTCTTCACCCGACGCAGTTCGTCGCTCACTCCGGGACACATCAAAGGCGACTTGGACCAACTCTCCAACCACTATGTGCGCGAAGTCTACGTGCGCGAAGTCTATCCCAACAAGGACACCAACCAAGGTGAAAGCAACACGCTCTCCGTGCTCAACCTCGCCTACTACCCCACCGAACGCGGCCCGTACAACTTGGACACCGACCTCAACGAACACGGACGGCTCAACGACCCCGCCAAACGATGGGGCGGCATGATGCGAAAAATCGACACCAGCGACTTCGAGACCGCCAACGTGCAGTACATCGAATTCTGGATGCTCGACCCGTTCATCTACACCAAGGACGACCCGCAGTATCGCGGTGGAGACTTCTACATCAACCTCGGCGACGTCAGCGAAGACGTGCTGAAGGACGGAAAGAAATTCTACGAAAGCGGTATGCCCGTCGCCAACACCGGCAACTATACCGAAACGACGTGGGGACGTGTGCCGACCGAAAAGAGTGTCGTCTACTCCTTCTCCACCGAAGGCGGAGCACGCCAGAAGCAGGACGTAGGTCTGAACGGACTTTCCGACGCGGAAGAACGTTCGTTTGAAACCTATCGCAACTATCTGAATGCCATTCAAGGCAAACTCTCTACGGCAGCATACGATTCCATCTATCGCGACCCCGCCGGCGACGATTATCACTATTTCCGCGGCAGCGACTTCGACGCCCGACAGGCATCCATCCTCGAACGATACAAGCACATCAACGGCACGGAAGGCAACTCGCCCAATTCGAGCGAAAGCGGCGAAAGTTACTCCACTGCCTACAAGACGACACCCGACGTGGAGGACGTGAACCAAGACTACACGATGAACGAATACGAAAACTTCTTCCAATACAAAGTTTCCATTCGTCCCGAAGACTTGCAGGTCGGTCGCAACTACATCGTCGACGAACGCAAATACCGCGCCCATCTGCGCAACGGCAAGGAAGAGGAAGTGTCGTGGTATCAGTTCCGCATCCCCGTCGACGACTACGAAAAGAAGGTCGGCAGCATCAACGACTTCTCGAGCATCCGCTTCATGCGCATGTACCTCACGAACTTTGAACAACCGGTCGTGTTGCGCTTCGCCAGCCTCGACCTCGTGCGCGGCGAATGGCGCAACTACACGCAGGCACTCTACACGGGCGACAAACCCAGCATCAGCGGAAAACTGCGAACGGCATCCGTCAACATTGAGGAAAACAACGACAAGACGCCCGTCAACTACGTACTGCCTCCCGGCATCTCGCGCGTCACGAACCCGAGCGAGCCGCAACTCACACAGGAAAACGAACAGGCACTTGCCATCACCGTCGAAGATTTGGCTGCGGGCGACGCACGCGCCGTCTACAAGACCATGACGAAGGACTTGCGCCACTACAAGCACCTGCAAATGTTCGTCCATGCCAATGCCCTCGAGGGCGACCGCGAATTGGAAGACTATCAGATGAGCGTCTTCCTCCGCATGGGTTCCGACAACAAGAGCAACTACTACGAATACGAAATCCCGCTGAAACTCACGCCGGAAGGACACTACGACACCTACACCTCGCAAGGCTGTCTCGCGGTATGGCCCGACGAGAACATGCTCGACATCGACTTCAGCGTCTTCACCGACGTGAAGCACGAACGCAACAAGGCACGGACGCGAGGCGAAGCCAGTTACACGCAACTCTTCTCCACCTACGACGCCCATCGCCCCAACAACCGCATCAGCGTGATGGGTAACCCGTCGTTGGGCGAAATCAAGACGATGATGATTGGTGTGCGCAACAACGGACGCCGCACCAACTCCGTCGAAGTGTGGGTCAACGAATTGCGCATGCAGGACTACAACAACGAAGGCGGATGGGCTGCACAAGGCAACATGAACGTGCAACTCAGCGACCTCGGCAACGTCAACGTGACGGGACACATGGAGACAGCCGGTTTCGGCGGACTGGAGCAGAACGTGTCGCAACGTCGCGACGACAACCTCTACGAATGGAGCATCACCACGCAGTTCGAACTGGGCAAGTTCTTCCCCGACAAGTGGAAAATGACGCTGCCGCTCTACTACTCCTACAGTTGGCAGAAGATTTCGCCGAAGTACAACCCCTTCGACACCGACATGCTGCTGAAGGACGCGCTCGACGAACTCACCACAGCCGGACGCGACTCGCTCAGTTCACTCACCGAGACACTGACCAAGAACACCAACTTCGCGCTCTCCAACTGGAAATCCAACTACCAGAGCCGCATCCCGATGCCCTACGACCCCACCAACTTCTCCTTCAGTTACTCCCACAGCAAGCGCAACAAGGAGGGCGAGATTATCGTCTACGAACGCGAAGAGAACTGGCGCGGAAACCTCGCCTACAACTACACGCCGAAGTACAAGACGTGGGAGCCGTTCAAGAACATGAAAGGCAAGTCGAAATGGCTCGACATCATCAAGGCGCAGAACCTCAACTACCTGCCGCAGAGCATTGCCTTCAACACCGACATCGTCCGCACCTACTACGAACTGCAGGAGCGCGACATCGATGCCGGCACGCAGTTGCCCGTCACCTTCAGCGAGCAATTCCTGTGGAACCGCGAGTTCAACCTGCAATGGGACATCTTCAAGTCCCTCAAACTCTCGTACACGTCAGCCACCCACGCCGAAATCGAAGAACCTAACGTCGTCATCAACAAAGACCTCTATCCCGACGAATATTCGGCATGGAAAGACTCCGTGAAACACAGCATCCGCTCCTTCGGACGCCCGCTCCTCTACAACTCCACCTTCAACGGCTCCTACAAAGTGCCGTTCAACAAGATACCCGCACTCGACTGGGTCGACCTCGACGGCTCCTACAACGCCACCTACGGCTGGACGCGAGGCACCGAACTCGAAGACGGCACCTCGCTCGGCCACACGGCAGTGACGCAGCGCACCATCAACATCAATGGTAAAGTCAACTTTGAGACCCTCTACAAGAAGTGGAAATTCCTCGACGAAGCCAACAAGCGCTTCTCAGGCAGCACCCGCAGCACGACCACCAAGAAACCCACACCGCCGAAAAACAGCCAGAAGAAAGCAGAAGCCGCCAATGCCGCCGACACAGCCAATGCCGCCGACGGCAAGAAGAGCAAGGGATTTTCAAAGGAAATCACCCTCAACGACTCCACGTTCACCGAGTTGAAACACGGGCAGAACACCAAGCGCATCGTCGTGCGAGCCAAGACCAAGGAAGGCAAGACCTACACGCTGAAATACTCCAAGCCCGACGCCAACACCCTCAAGATTAAGAACCGCGACACCGCCACGATAGAAGTCTTCGTCACCGCCAAACCCAAACTCGAAGACGCCGGATGGTACCGCACCGCACAAGTCGTGGCACGCGGACTCATGAGCGTGCGCAACGCCAGTTTCTCCTACAAGAACGGATATGCACTCACCCTTCCCGGCTTCAGCACCGAGATTGGCGACGCCTTCGGACAGCGCAGCATCAACGGCATGCTCTCGCCCGGACTCGACTTCGCCTTCGGTGCCGTCGGCAACGGCTATCTCCAACGCGCAGCCGACAACGGCTGGCTCATGATGAACGACTCCAACATCACCACACCGGCAACCACCAACGGAACCATCGACCTCCAACTGCGCATGACGCTCGAACCCGTGCGCGACTTCAAAATCGACCTCAACGCCGCACGCACCCTCAACAAGGCACAAAGCATACAGTTCATGTACGAAGGCATGCCACGCACGCGGAGCGGCAGTTTCTCCATGACCACCATCTCCATTTCGTCCGCCTTCGCCAGCAACGGCAACATCAACAACAACTATTACAGCAAGCACTTCAACACCTTCATTCAGAACCTCGGAACCATACAGCAACGCCTCGAGCGCAAATACGCCGGCTACACCTATCCGCAAGCCGCAGGCAGCGAATTTGCCGGAAAACCCTACGACGCAGCCAACGGAGGCGTCGACCCCTACTCCGGCGACGTCCTCATACCCGCCTTCCTCGCAGCCTACTGCGGCGGCACACCGGCCAAGCAGCCGCTCGACATCTTCCCCGCCCTCTCGCGCCTGCTGCCCAACTGGAAAATCACCTACAGCGGACTCTCCAAACTGTCGTGGTTCAGCACCCGCTTCAAGAGTTTCAACATCAACCACTCCTACAAGAGCGTCTACGCCGTCGGAGCCTACAACTCCTTCACCAACTTCATGGAATTCATGGGCGACCGTGGCTTCATCACCGACGTCACCACCGGCAACCCCGTCCCCAGCAGCATGTACAACGTCTCCACCGTCAGCATCAACGAGACGTTCGCACCCCTCATCGGCGTCGACATGACCTTCAACAGCGGACTCACCGCCAAAATGGAATACAAGAAAACACGCGTGCTCAACCTCTCCATGACCTCCGTCGCCCTCACCGAAAACTACTCCAACGACATCGTCATCGGCTTCGGCTACAAAATCAAGGACATCAACCTCTTCGGAGCAAAGAACATACAGAACCCGCAGAACAAGAAGAAGAAAAGCAACAGCAAGAACAAGAAACAGGACGACAAGACCACAACCACCACCCAGCGCAACACCGCGCGAGGCATCAGCCACGACCTCAACCTCCGCCTCGACTTCTCCTACCGGATGCAGAACGCCCTCAACCGCAACATCCAGACCATGATTACCACCGCCACCAACGGCTCCACCGCCTACGCCATCAAGGCAGCAGCCGACTACACCTTCTCACGCCTGCTCAGCCTCAACGCCTTCATGGATTGGCAGAAGAACGTGCCCCTCGTCTCCACATCCTCCTACCCCACCGTCACCGCCGACTTCGGCATCGCCGTCAAGTTCTCACTCACCCGCTGACGCAGCCGACGACCAACCGCGACGACGCGCCACAGC
>JAFLUS010000053.1 GCA_022508685.1 Prevotellaceae bacterium
GCACGAGAGCAGTCCATGCACAGACGCCTCACGCTGCTGCCGACGACGAAGCATGGGCAGCGTTCGTTGAGGCGTATGTTGAAACGATGGGCGGAGCAGACGAGGCTGAAGACGCCGACGAGGAACAACTGCACGACTTGTTCAGCATCTACGTGAACAAACTGAACCTGAACGATTTGTCGGACGACGAACTGCGGCAGTTGCCGTTCCTTACCGAAACGCAGATTTTGGAAATTCTTACGTATGCCCGTTCGCATCGTCCTATTCTTTCGACAGGCGAACTGATGTATCTGACGTCGCTCGACTACTATACGCGACGCACCCTGCAACTCTTCTGCTACGCCGGTCCCCTGCCCTCTTCAGCCACCACGTTGCGCCAGTTGCTGCACGATGCCCGCCACGATTTCGTTCTGCGCACCGACATTCCCCTGCAGTCGCGTATGGGCTATGCCGACTATCCGCCCGAAGTGCTCGCAAAGAGTCCCAACAAGGTCTATCTCGGCACGCCGCTCTACCATTCATTGCGCTATGCCGTCAGCAGCAGCGATTTGCTGCAAGCGGGTGTGCAGTTGGAGAAGGATGCCGGCGAGAGCGGTGTCGACTACCTTGCCGCCCATGCCATGCTGCGCAACGTGGGGCGGTTTTCCAAAATCATCGTCGGCGATTACCGCGTCAGTTTTGGTCAGGGACTCGTCGTCAATTCCACGACGTACTACGGCAAGACACTGATGCTGAACGGCATGGGCAGGCATGGTCGCGGACTGCGTCCCCATTCATCGATGGCGGAAGACGGATTTTTCCGCGGTGGAGGAGCAACTGTCCGTCTGCTGTCTGCGCTGCATGCCACGTTCTACGGGTCAGTGCGCCACGTCGACGGCACGATGCTTGCCGATTCGTCGGGTGTGAGCAGTCTGAAGACCGACGGCCTGCACCGCACGCACCTCGAACGCAGCAAGGACGGAAACGTGCAGCGCACGGACTTCGGCGGCAATGTGGAATGGCAGCATCAGCGGCTCACCCTTTCGCTGTCGGCAGCCTACACGCATTTCGACACGCCGCTGAAGCCTCGCTACGACACGCCGGCATCGCGCTATCGCATCTACAACGCCCGTGGCACCGACTTCGCCAACGGCGGCATCGCCTACACTTGGCGGCTGCGCGGCGTCGTCTTCACAGGCGAAACGGCTGTCGACCGCAACGGCTGTTTCGCTACGTTCAACGGCATGCAGACCGACTGGAAATCGCACCGGCTGACGCTGCTCATGCGCCACTATCAAGCGCAGTTTGTCAGCATCAACGGCAAGACGTTCGGCGAAAATTCCCGCCCGCAGAATGAAAGCGGAGTGCTCCTCAGTTGGCGGCATTCGCTGTCGCGGCAGACGATTGCCGAAGCCTATGTCGATGCCATGCACTTTCCGTGGATGAAATATCAGGTGAGCCAAAGCAGTTGGGGCATCGATGCGTTTGCACAACTGCTCCACGCCACTTCGCACGACGGACAATGGGCGTTGCGCTATCGCATCAAATCGAAGCAGCGCGACTACAAACTCACGTCTGACACGCTCCTCCTGTTCAACACCATGCAGAGTCTGCGCGTGCAGTATCTCCACCACCTCTCCCCTACCCTTTCGCTGAAATCGACCGCCAACATGAGCATGGTTTCTTCCGCTGCCACAGGCAACGAATGGGGCTACGCCTTCAGCCTTTATGCCGGTTGGAAAACACGACTGCTGCGGCTGGCACTCTCCTCCACCCTCTTCCACACCGACACCTATGCTGCCCGCGTCTATGGTTACGAACCGTCGTTGGCATACACGTCGGGCATCCACAGTTACTACTACCACGGCGTGCGCACCGTCCTCATGGCGCGTGTGCCGCTGCTTCCGCAGTTGCACGTTGCCCTGCGCCTGTCGTCCACCCGCTATTTCGACCGCAGCAGCATCGGCACAGGTCTTGACCTCATTCCCCGCAACCACCGCGAGGACATTCAACTGCAAGTGCAAGGAAGGTTCTGACGGCCTTTTTCCTGTCATTTGGCAAATAATCTGCTGCAAGTTCAGAAATGTGGATTTTTTTTTCTAAATTTGCCACATATACACCTAATTCAACACTATCACTGTATGAAAACGATGAAATGGATGGGAGCATTGGCACTCGCCTGCTTCCTCGCCCCCGAAATGCGGGCACAGAGCAACAACGCCGGTTATCCCATCACGCCGGTGCCTTTCACTGCCGTCAAAGTGACGCCGAACACCTTCTGGGGACAGCGATTGGAAGCCAGTCGCAACGTGACGATACCGCTGGCGTTCAGCAAGTGCGAAAGCGAACGTCGCTATACGAACTTCTCACAGGCTGCCGAACACCTGAAAGACCCTTCGAAAGTATTCAAGGTGGACGGCGTGATGGGCTACTCGTTCGACGATACCGACCCTTACAAGACGCTTGAAGGTGCAAGTTACTTGCTGCAGACCTATCCCGACAAGAAACTCGATGCGTATTGCGACTCCGTCATCGCCGTCATCGCTTCGGCACAAGAGCCCGACGGCTACCTCTATACGGCACGCACGCAGAACCCCGAACATCCGCACGGATGGGCAGGCCCCACGCGGTGGTCGAAGGTGGAGGACCTCAGCCACGAGTTCTACAATCTCGGTCACCTCTGCGAGGCTGCCGTGGCGCACTACAACGCGACGGGCAAGACGTCGCTCCTCAACATCGCCAAGAAATTTGCCGATTGCGTGTGCCGCGAAGTAGGCGACAAGCCGGGACAGGCGTGCGTCGTGCCGGGTCACCAAATCGCTGAAATGGGTTTGGCGAAACTGTATATCGCTACGGGCGACCGCAAGTATCTCGACCAAGCCAAGTTCTTCCTCGACAAGCGCGGCTACACGACCATCAAGACGGAATACAGCCAGAGCCACAAGCCGGTGCTCGAACAGGATGAGGCTGTCGGTCACGCCGTGCGTGCCGGCTACATGTATGCCGGAATGGCTGACGTGGCTGCGCTCACAGGCGACAAGGGCTATATCGACGCCATCGACCGCATCTGGGACAACATCATTCAGAAGAAATACTACATCACCGGCGGTGTCGGTGCAACGAGCAACGGCGAAGCCTTCGGCAAGAACTACGAACTGCCCAACATGTCGGCATACTGCGAAACTTGCGCTGCCATTGCACAGGTCTACCTCAACTACCGACTCTTCCTCCTCCACGGCGATTCGAAATACTACGACGCGCTCGAACGCACGCTCTACAACGGCGTCATCAGCGGTATCAGCATCGACGGCGGACGTTTCTTCTACCCCAACCCGCTGCAAAGCATGGGACAGCACCAGCGTCAGGCGTGGTTTGGCTGCGCTTGCTGCCCGAGCAACGTGGCACGTTTCATCCCTTCGCTGCCGCAGTACATCTACGCCGTGAAGGACAACACGTTCTATGTCAACCTCTTCGCCGGCAACGAAACGACGGTGAAAGTGGGCGGAAAGACGGTGCAGATGGAGCAGAAGACCAACTATCCGTGGGACGGCGACGTGGAAATGACGATGAAGAAAGCCGGCAGCAAGTTCGCCCTCGCCGTCCGTATTCCGGGATGGGTGCGCGGACAAGTCGTGCCGAGCGACCTCTATACATACGTTGACGGAAAGCACCTCAACTATGCAGTGAAAGTGAATGGCGAAAGCGTTGCTGCAGAACTCAAGGACGGCTATTTCATCATCGACCGCAAATGGCGTACAGGCGACAAGGTGAGCGTTCATTTCGATATGCAGCCGCGTGTGGTACGTGCCAACGGCAAGGTTGCAGCCGACCGCGGCCGCGTGGAAATCGAACGTGGCCCGTTGGTATATTGCGCAGAATGGGCAGACAACACCTGCGACGTGCTGAGCGTGCTGCTCAACCAAGAACCGAAGTTTGAAATGGGCGAAAAGGAAATTGCCGAAACCGCCGTCCGCACCATCACGACATCGGCACAGACCCTGTCGTTCGACGAACAGGGACGCCTCACGACGAAGGACGAACAACTCGTTCTCATCCCCTACTACGCATGGGCGCATCGTGGCAATGGCAACATGAGCGTATGGTTGCCCATCGACCTCAATGCCACCAACCCAGCCCTTCCGCCCAGCATCGCCAGCGAAAGCAAGGTCTGGGCATCGAGCCGTCGTCTGCCCGCCCTGAGCGCAGTGAACGACCGTCTGGTACCTGCCGACGGCAACGACCGCAGCGTGCCCTACACACACTGGTGGCCAAAGAACAACTCGACGGAATGGATTGCCTACACCTTCAAAGAACCTGCCACCGTCAGCAGCAGCACCGTCTATTGGTTCGACGATGCGCCGTGGGGCGGTTGCCGCGTTCCGCTCTCGTGGAAACTCTACTACCAGACCGAAGCGGGCGAATGGGCTGAAGTCAGCAACCCGACGGCATACGGCACAGACAAGGGTGTTGCCAACATCGTCAACTTCGACCCTGTCCGCACGTCGGCAATGAAACTCGAACTCGTGCAACCCGAAAAATACAGTTGCGGCGTCTTCGAATGGAGCGTGAAATAAAAGCGCTATTCGCCTTTTATAAATCTTATATCAGCCTCTCTGCGACCCCATTCGCAGAGAGGTTTTTTTAGTGGGCTAACAAAGCGAATGGCGAAATTATTCTGATGCAATTTCGACTGCCAATGCGTTCATTCGCTGGCAAATGTTGCGGGTGAGTTCGGTGTGTATCTGTTCGCCCAAGGAGATGATGAGAAGGCGACCGGCAGAACAGAGTGCGAAATCGTGGGCAGAGGGTTTGAAGCGGTCGGGGAAGGTTTCGTGAGTGATGAGGATGATGTGGGCACCGAGGGACTCGGCTTCCGAACGGATGTTCTTTTCGTCCTTGGAAATAAACGGGGAGACGAGGATGGTGCCTTTGGATGCTGCTGAAAGCCAGTTGGTTTTCTTTTCCGTCTTTTCCTCTTCCGAAAAAGCGCGGCTTATTTTCACGGCTTCCTTGTCGGGATTGCGAAAGAGGAAAAGATTGCCATAAGCCTCGTATGCTTTATTGCCGATGGTCAGTTGTCGGGTGTGTTGGAAGAAATAGGGATGCTGCTGCCGCATGGCGAGACGATGGGGATTTTCCCGAATGTAGCGGAAGAGGCTGTCGAGGGAACGTTGGCGATAGAGTGGTTTGTCGGTGTAGTTCGCTTGAAAGATTTCCTCATCGAAATGCTTATGAATGTTCGCCTTAAGATGATTGATATAGAAGCCTAAATGCTTGTCGGAACGCTCCATTATCCTCATGAGAATATGAACGTGGTCGGGCATGATGCAATACTGATAAATCTTCACGATTGCAAAATTCTTTTGAAGATTGAAGAGTTCCTTTGCAATCGCGTTGCCAATGTCAGAACGCTCGATATAGGCGCATCCGTCCTTTCCCGGTGCAATTCGCGCATCGCCTTTCACTGCCCCAAACGGCACGCATCTATCATCCTTTTTCAGAATGATATGATAGATGAAAGGGGCATAATAGTCGTGAGTCTTATTTCGTCGGGTATAAGAATGGTTAAATTCTGCTTTATAGGGCTTGCTTTCCTTCTTCGAACTCATACCGGCGACAAAATGTTGTGTTGTGGAATGATGCTAATGGTTTCGTGATTTGTTTTTTTTGTCCGCGAAGCGGGTGAAATTGCGCAGCAATTGTTTCCCACTGCTTCAGTGTGCTTCGAGCCAGTTTGTGCCCCAGCCGCAGTCGGCGATGAGGGGAACGGCCATGTGGCAGGCAGCCTGCATCTCTTCGATGACGAGGCGTTGCAATTGCTCGCGCTCTTCGGGTAAAGCGCTGAAGTTCAGTTCGTCGTGCACTTGGAGAATCATTTTCGACTGCAGTCCTTCGGCACGCAGACGGCGGTCGATGCGCACCATCGCAATCTTGATGATGTCGGCGGCTGTGCCCTGAATGGGGGCGTTGATGGCATTGCGCTCGGCATAACCGCGAACGGTGGCGTTGTGGGAATTGATGTCGGGCAGATAGCAGCGACGGCGGAAGAGGGTTTCGGTGTAGCCGCGTTCGCGAGCCATGTTGATAGAGCGGTTCATATACTCCTTCACCTGCGGATAAGTGGCGAAATAGCCGTCTATCAGTTCTTTAGCCTCGGTGCGGCTGACTTGCATCCGTTCTGCCAGACCGAAGGCGGAGATGCCGTAGATGATGCCGAAATTGGCAGTTTTTGCCTTGCGCCGTTGGTCGGCAGTCACTTCGTCGATGGGTAAATGGTAGACTTTTGCTGCCGTCGCGCGGTGGATGTCGTGTCCTTCGCAGAATGCCTCAATCATGTTGCGGTCTTGGCTGAGGTGCGCCATGATGCGGAGTTCAATCTGCGAATAGTCGGCAGAGAAGAACACGCAACCCGCATCGGGGATGAACGCCTTGCGCACTTCCTTTCCGTTCTCGTCGCGGATAGGGATGTTCTGAAGGTTGGGATTGGAACTGGAGAGTCGTCCGGTCGATGTAACCGATTGGTTATAAGATGTATGTATATGTCCGGTTGCCGGATTGACGAGCAAGGGTAGGGCGTCGACATAAGTGCCGAGCAGTTTCTTGTAACCGCGATATTCGAGAATTTTCTCGACGATAGGATGCTTGGAGCGCAGGTTCTGCAGCACTTCCTCGCTCGTGACGTATTGTCCCGTCTTGGTTTTCTTCGGTTTTTCAACGATTTTCAGTCGTCCGAACAGCACGTCGCCCACTTGTTTCGGAGAGGCGATGTTGAAGTTTTCGCCTGCCATTTCGTGTATTTCGTGCTCGATTTGCTGCATTTTCGCTGTAAATTCTTGCGAAATCTGTTGCAGCGATGCCGTGTCGAGACATACGCCGTTGCGCTCCATTCGTGCCAAGACAGGCACGAGCGGCATTTCGATGTCGTGGAAGAGGTCGTACAGATTTTCGCGGCGCAGTTCGGCATCGAGCACATTGAAAAGTTGGAGCGTGATGTCGGCATCTTCGGCAGCATACTCGCAGACTTCCGACGGCGGCAGTTCGCGCATGGAGCGTTGGTCTTTGCCGCGGTTGCCGATGAGTTCGTCGATGTGGATGGTCTGGTAGTTCAGATAGATTTCCGCCAGATAGTCCATGTTGTGGCGGAGTTCGGGGTGGAGCACATAGTGGGCTATCATCGTGTCGAACAGCGGCCCCTGAACATCGATGCCATAATTGGCAAGCACGATGATGTCGTACTTGAGATTTTGTCCCACCTTCACGATGTCGTCATTTTCGTAAATGTCTTTCAGCAATCCGACGATGCGTTCGGCTTCGGCGCGTTCCGAAGGCACCGGAATGTAATAAGCCTCGTGCGCGTTGGCAGACAGGCTCAATCCGACCAATTCTGCGCGTATGGCATCGGTGGAAGTGGTCTCCGTATCTATACTGACGAATTTTTCCGACAAGAATTTTTGCCGAATTTTCAAAATTTCTTCCTCATTCTCAACGAGATAATACTGATGCGGCACCGTTTTGTGGCTCTTGAGAATCGCGTCGTTTGGCGTTTCCGTCCCTTCGGTCGGAAAAACGGAATTCTCAGCGGTCGGATTTTGCACATTTCCGTCCGATTTTTTGTCGGTGGCGGCAGTGGAGTGGGGGAGCGGTTCGGCAGGCGCGAACAAATCCATCATGCCCGTTTCTGCTTTTCGCGACTTCGGTGTCGGTTTGACGATGTCCTGTTCCGGAGTGGCGGCGGGGGAGAGGATGCGTCGGGCGAGTGCACGGAACTCGAGTTCGTTGAACAGTTCGGTCAGCCGCTCGGCATTCTTCTCTTGTCGGCGGAGGTCGTCGAGCGTGATGTCGACGGGAACGTCCGTCTTGATGGTGGCGAGGAATTTGGATTGGCGGATTTGTTCGATGTTGTCGCCAATCTTCACCTTAATGGAACCGCGGAGGCTGCCGTAGTCTTCGAGCAGCCGTTCAATGTTGCCGAATTCATCGATAAGTTTGACGGCAGTCTTTTCGCCCACGCCCGGACATCCCGGAATGTTGTCGGCCTTGTCGCCCATCAGTCCCAAGAGGTCGATGACTTGCGAAGGGTGGTGGATGCCGTATTTTTCGCACACTTCCTTTTCGCCGAGCAGTTCGAAGGACGTTTCGCCCGTTCGCGGTCGATACATCCACACGTTGGGACGGACGAGTTGACCATAGTCTTTGTCGGGCGTCATCATAAAAACGCCGATTTCATCGGTATTTTCCGCCGAAAACCGCCATGCGAGCGTACCGATGACGTCGTCGGCTTCGTAGCCCGGAACCTCGAGAATGGGGATGTTGTAGGCGTGGAGAATTTCCTTTATATAAGGTACGGCGAAGCGGATGCCTTCGGGCGTTTCTTCGCGTTGCGCCTTGTAGTCGGGATAGAGGTCGTGTCGGAACGTGTTTCCGTGGGGGTCGAAGGCGACGCCGATGTAGTCGGGGTTCTCCTTGTTGAGCACTTCCTCTAACGTGTTGACAAACCCAAGTATGGCAGAGGTATTTTCGCCTTTGCTGTTGAAGCGCGGATTGCGAATTAAGGCATAATAGGCGCGGTAGATGAGCGCATAGGCGTCGAGAAGGAAGAGTTTTTTCATCTTTTTCGGGGTTATTTCGTGTAAAGTTACTCAATTTATTCCAAGTCACAAGTTAATTTGCTAAATTTGTACCCGAAATGGCGCAGATTTGCGTCTGTAAATTAGAAAATTACTCAACTTTTTCATCGAAAATGGATGTTTTGCAGCAGATTGTTCAGCCGATAGAACAGGAAATGGCACACTACGAGCAGATATATGGCTCGTTTCTGACCCATCGTCATGCGTTGCTGAACGAGATACTGCAGCAGGTGGCTCGTCGGAAGGGCAAGATGATGCGTCCGATGTTGGTTCTGCTGTCTGCCAAATTGTTCGGTGAAATCGGCGAAAATACCATTTTTTCGGCTGCAGCATTCGAGTATTTTCACAATGCGAGCCTCTTGCACGACGACGTTGTCGACAGCAGTGACGAGCGTCGCGGATTGCCGTCGGTGAATGCGGCGTTTGGCAACAAGGCTGCCGTACTGGTGGGCGACTACCTCCTTGCCCTTTCGCTCAAGACGGCTGCCATGACGAACAATCCGCAAGTCATCAGCGTCGTGTCCGATGCTGCACAGGGATTGTCGGACGGCGAATTGCTGCAGTTGCGAAGTGTCTGTAACAGAGAGATTTCCGAAGCAGTTTACTACGACATTATCCGTGCCAAGACGGCAGCACTCTTCTCGGCTTGCACACAGGCTGGCGCACTGACGGCTGCGGCTGCCGACGACGATGTGCAGCGGCTGAAAATGTTTGGCGAACTGGTGGGCATCTGCTTCCAAATCAAGGACGACATTTTCGACTATATGTCTGACGCACAGATTGGTAAGCCCACAGGCAACGATATGCGTGAAGGCAAACTGACGTTGCCCGTGATACACGCGCTGACGGCATCGGGCGACGAAGCGATGATGGCTGTTGCACGGCGGGTGAAGGACGGCACTGCCGATGCTCGCCAGATTGACGAATTGGTGGATTTCACTCTGCGACAAGGTGGCATCGACTATGCGGCGGCGGCAATGGAACGCCATGCGCAGCAGGCGAAGGAATTGCTGTCGGTGTATGCAGATTCTTCGGTGAAATCGGCACTTTTCGCCTATGTAGACTACGTCGTGGGACGCAATTTCTGACCCACGGCGGACACCACTGAAAATGCTTCGGAAGAAAGGCTGAAAAAAGACTATAGTTTCGTGATTTTTTCATCGGAGTCTTTTTTTCACGAAACTATAGTCTTGTGTATA